>NZ_AJRC02000081.1:0-780 GCF_000298695.2 Streptococcus sp. GMD3S
TGTCAGACACTCGCTGGCCAAACATGTGCCAATCGCCCTCAATCTCAGCAGACACAATTTTGGGAATGACCCCTGCCAGCACACGGCACAAAGTCGATTTGCCGGAGTGGCTATTCCCGATAATCCCAACCACCTGGCCGGTATGAACCTCCGCGTTAATCTGACGCAGTTGTGGTTGCTCAGTACCCGGATAACGGGTGGTCAAATTTTCAATTACAATCCGTTTATCTTCGTCCATATCTTCCACCCAATCAATAAAATTGCCAATCCAGTCAGACCAATGTGCAGCGTCCGCGACAGGCGATACACGCGCTGGGAGGTTCTGACAGTCCGGTTGAGATTATCAAAACCTCTCAGTTGGAGAGAAATCGACCGCGTCATCGATTGATCCAAGGTCTTAATCACCAATGGAATTAGAACCGGCAGGACTGACTTTAATTTCTGAATCAACGTTTTTTGCGGATTGGTTCCGCGAACTTTTTGTGCCTGCTGGATTTTCCGCATATTGCGCATCATTTCCGGCAAAATATAACACACCGACATCAGAACGTAGACGGTTTTATAAGACAATCCGGACAGTTCCAAATAGGCCGCGTTTTCTGAAATACTCGTGGTCACCATAAAAAAGCCACTGGTCAAAATAATCACCAATACTCGACAACCCAGAGTGGTGGCGTAAATCAGGCCCTCTTTGTAGAACGACACCCCAAGCACAGAAAACAGCACAGTTTGATTCCGACTGTAAAATAACCCTTGGATGATCAGCATGGTGCAAATCAG
>NZ_AJRC02000080.1:0-564 GCF_000298695.2 Streptococcus sp. GMD3S
CCCTTGAACGCTTGATGGACAATCGTTTTATGTTTGATAGTCCTTGGGATATGGAACCTTGTTCAAAAATCTATCAAATCCAGCCGATGGTGTGGAATCAAGTATTTGAAGATGATCCAGAATGGGTTTATATGCTCAATCGACAAGAATATCTCTTGCAGTTTATGATAGGGTATCTGGTAGAGGGAGATAAGGGCTATATTCAAAAGTGCAAGTTCTTTCTATTTGATTGGATTGAGCAGGTGAGAGAGTTTTCTCCTCAATCTTTGATGACTAGAACCTTGGATACAGGCATTCGTTCCTTTACTTGGTTAAAACTACTCTTGCTCTTCTCGAAATTTGACTTGCTAGAAGAGGAAGAGCTAGAGAAAATTTTGGTCAGTCTAGAAAAGCAGATTGACTTTATGAAAAGCCACTATCGCGCCAAGTACACCCTTAGTAACTGGGGAATTTTACAAACAATTCCTATGCTTGCTATCTATCATTTCTTTTCAGATAAGATGGATTTAGAAGAAGTTTACCTTTTTGCTTCAGAGGAGTTGAAACAGCAAATTGAGAAGCAGA
>NZ_AJRC02000079.1:0-625 GCF_000298695.2 Streptococcus sp. GMD3S
GGTTGTTTGCCTTTATTGGATTTACCTTGGGTTGCTTGGGTGCCCTTTCAATGGATACCTTGTTGAAACTCGTAGACTACATTCCACCGGTATTGCTTACAGGTTTGACAGTTGCTGGTAAAATGCTCCCAGCTATCGGTTTTGCAATGATCTTGTCAGTGATGGCTAAGAAAGAGTTGATTCCGTTTGTCTTATTGGGATATGTTTGTGCAGCTTATCTAAACATCCCAACAATTGGTATTGCAATTGTAGGTACTATCTTTGCTTTGATTGAATTTTATAACAAGCCAAAAACAGCGAATCATGTGGTAGAGGAGGAAGCACACGATGACTGGATCTAACAAATTAACAAAACGTGATTATCTTAAAACGTCTTTGCGGGCATTCTTTTTACAAAATGGATTTAACTATAGTAACTATCAAGGGTTGGGATATGCCAATGTAATGTATCCTGCTTTGAAAAAACACTATGGAGCGGATCAGGAAGGTTTCTACCAAGCCTTGGAAGAAAACTGTGAATTCTATAATACCAACCCACACTTCCTGCCTTTTATTACCAGCTTGCACCTTGTAATGTTGGAAAATGGTCGCCCAGCAAAAGAAACACGTAGCATCAAGATGGCCT
>NZ_AJRC02000078.1:0-644 GCF_000298695.2 Streptococcus sp. GMD3S
TGGTCTAGCAGTGGACCCAACTGACGCTTACCTTTATTCTCAAATCAATGGTGGTAACGCCTTGTCTATCCCTTATGCCAAAGGATTTGGCTGGGGGGCAGAACTGACCCTCAAATTGATGTTTGAACGCTTATTTGCTGAAGAAATGGGCGGTGGCTACCCAAGAGAACGTGTAATCCCTGAACAACGCAACGCTCGTATCTTAAACGAGGTGAAACAAATCACCCACAATGATTTGATAACCATCCTTAAAACAATCGACCAAGACTTCCTCAAAGACACCATCTCTGGCAAATACTTCCAAGAATACTTCTTTGAAAACTGCCAAGATGATGAAGTCGCTGCTTATTTGAAAGAAGTATTAGCCAAGTAAAGCTATTCTAAACCAGAAAGGAACTAATGGATGACGAAAATCTTACTGTTTGGCGAACCATTAATTCGAATCTCACCATTAGATGCCACCAGTATCGGCGATCATGTTGCCAGTTCGACTTATTTTGGCGGATCAGAAATTAATATCGCTTGTAATTTGCAAGCCCTGGGTATCTCAACGAAAGTCTTTACCGCACTCCCTGCCAACGAGATTGGAGATCGTTTTATTACATTCTTGAAACAGCACCAAATCGATACCAGTTCAATCTATC
>NZ_AJRC02000077.1:0-679 GCF_000298695.2 Streptococcus sp. GMD3S
GGGAATCAATACTATGATTCTAAAAATGAACAGATGGCCAAGTTAAACCAGGAGCTGGAAGGAAAGGTAGCTGATAGCCTATCCAGTATTTCAAGTCAGGCGGACCGCACCTATTTGTGGGAAAAATTTTCAAATTATAAAACGTCTGCGAATCTGACTGCCACTTATCGGAAATTAGAGGAGATGGCCAAGCAAGTGACCAATCCTTCTTCTCGTTATTATCAAGATGAAACCGTCATTCGAACAGTTAGGGATTCCATGGAATGGATGAATAAACATGTCTACAATAGTGAAAAGAGCATTGTTGGGAACTGGTGGGATTATGAAATCGGTACACCTCGTGCCATCAACAATACCTTGTCTCTGATGAAAGAATACTTCTCAGATGAGGAAATAAAAAAATATACAGATGTGATTGAAAAATTTGTGCCAGATCCCGAACATTTCCGAAAGACGACTGATAACCCATTTAAGGCCCTAGGTGGAAACTTAGTGGATATGGGAAGGGTAAAAGTAATAGCTGGTTTACTGCGCAAGGATGACCAAGAAATTTCTTCTACCATTCGTTCGATTGAGCAAGTGTTTAAGTTGGTAGACCAAGGCGAAGGTTTTTATCAGGATGGATCTTATATCGACCACACCAATGTTGCCTATACGGGTGCTTATGGAAATGTCTTGA
>NZ_AJRC02000076.1:0-684 GCF_000298695.2 Streptococcus sp. GMD3S
TTCTCACATCGAAAATCGAGTTAAGGTATATATGACTTATTTACACTTCTTTTTGTCTAAGTGGCAGGCCCTTTTGTTTCAAAAAGAAGAAAATTCCCATGCGTCAGCTTTTGTAGTATAATAGTAAGCAGACAAAAAGATAGGAATGTGTTATGAAAGTATTAGCTTTTGATACGTCCAGCAAGGCTCTTTCTCTAGCCATTTTAGAGGATAAGCAAGTTCTTGCCGAGACTATGATCAATATCAAGAAAAACCACAGTATCACCCTTATGCCTGCCATCGATTTTTTGATGGAAAGTCTGGACCTGACACCCAAGGACTTGGATCGAATCGTGGTGGCAGAGGGACCAGGTAGCTACACAGGTTTACGAATTGCGGTAGCCACTGCCAAGACTTTGGCTCATACTCTGAACATTGAGTTAGTGGGGATGTCCAGCCTCTTAGCTCTGGTGCCAAGTCAGCAAGAAGGCTTGGTGGTTCCTATCATGGATGCACGTCGCAACAATGTCTATGCAGGATTTTATGAAAATGCCAAGGCTGTCTTTCCAGAAGCGCACCTGTCTTTTGCGGAAGTGCTAGAGCAGGTCAAGGATGCTGAGCAGGTGACCTTTGTCGGAGAAGTTGGAGCCTTTGTGGAACAAATCCAAGAGCATCTGCCACAAACTAACTACGAAGAAACCTTGC
>NZ_AJRC02000075.1:0-685 GCF_000298695.2 Streptococcus sp. GMD3S
GATGGGACCGTTGGCAGGTATTGGGGATTCTCTCTCTCAATTTTGTTTAGCTCCATTGTTCTCAACCATCGCAGCTTCGTTTGCTCAAGAAGGCTTGGTTGTCGGTCCAATCTTGTTCTTCCTTGCGATGAATACGATTTTGACAGCTATTAAATTGTCAACTGGTCTGTATGGATACAAACTAGGAACAACTGTGATTGATAAACTAAGCGAACAGATGGCAACGATTTCTCGTATTGCCAATATTATCGGTGTAACCGTAATTGCTGGTTTGGCAGCGACATCTGTTAAGATTATGGTGCCGATTACCTTTGCTGCAGGGGAAGTAAAAGCAGACGCTAAACAAAGTATCGTAAGCATTCAGGGAATGCTTGATAAGGTTGCTCCGGCTCTTCTACCAGCCCTATTTACACTTTTAGTTTACTACTTGATCAAAGAAAAGAAATGGACAACATATAAACTCGTTATTTTAACAGTTATCATCGGAATTATCGGAAGCTGGCTTAAGATTCTAGCTTAATGGATACGACATTGTTTTATGGAATAGTGATTGTCTTGGCAGTGAGCCCCCTTTTACTGTCAAGCTTTCATTCTATTCGTCAGCAAAAGTTGCTTCGCAAACAGATGGAGCAACGACAAGAGTATTTAGCTTCTTTAACATCTGATGATGAAGTGTTGTTGTTGT
>NZ_AJRC02000074.1:0-732 GCF_000298695.2 Streptococcus sp. GMD3S
AGCCTGGAATGTACGGTGTGCTGTAAAGATTGCACATTTTTGCAGTTTCAGCATGGAAAGATGGAGAAACAACGTAATTTGCTCCGGCTAGAATGGCATCTCTAGCAGTTACGGCATCAAGCACAGTACCTGCACCGATACAAACACTCTGATCGTCCTGATACAAGTCTACAAGTTCCTTGATGATTTGCCCTGCATACTGATTGGTATAGGCAATTTCAATAGCTTTGATACCGCCCTTGATACAAGCAATCGAGGCTTGTAGTCCTTCTTCCTTTGTATTTCCTCGAATGACAGCGACAATTTTTTGTTTTTTTAGTTCAATAATCGTATCTGATTTGGTCATGTAATTCTCCTAACGAATGATATCTTGTGCATTTTCCAGTAATTTTTCAATACTAGCTGCGGGAGTGGAGAGATGGTCTCCTGGAAGAGTACATTTGAGAGTTGCGCTGGCAACTGCAAAGTCAATGCTAGTTTTTAGGGAGGAATGATGGAGTAGTTGGTAAAGGGCACCAGAGATAAAGGCATCCCCGCTACCAACTCGTTGATAGACTGCAGTTTTTAGTTGGACAGACTCTTCAAATCGTTCTCCCAGAGCATAGGCTTGATAGACATTTTTGTCTTGCTCATCACTAGAGCGGAGGGTATGGAAAATGGCCTTGAAACCATAGGTTTTTTTTAAAAGTTGCATGCGATTTTCCACCTCTTTTAGGCTAGCTCTGTCTCTTG
>NZ_AJRC02000073.1:0-852 GCF_000298695.2 Streptococcus sp. GMD3S
CCTAAACGGGAAATATGAAAAAATGTCCCGAGAGACACGTGAAAAGATTGAAAAAGTTATTCATGAAACAAATTACAAACCGAGCATTGTTGCGCGTAGCTTAAACTCCAAACGAACAAAATTAATTGGTGTTTTGATCGGTGATATTACCAACAGTTTCTCAAACCAAATTGTTAAGGGAATTGAGGATATCGCCAGCCAGAATGGCTACCAGGTAATGATAGGAAATAGTAATTACAGCCAAGAGAGTGAGGACCGGTATATTGAAAGCATGCTTCTCTTGGGAGTAGACGGCTTTATTATTCAGCCGACCTCTAATTTCCGAAAATATTCTCGTATCATCGATGAGAAAAAGAAGAAAATGGTCTTTTTTGATAGTCAGCTCTATGAACACCGGACTAGCTGGGTCAAAACCAATAACTATGATGCCGTTTATGACATGACCCAGTCCTGTATCGAAAAAGGTTATGAGCATTTTCTTTTGATTACAGCGGATACGAGTCGCTTGAGTACTCGGATTGAGCGGGCAAGTGGTTTTGTGGATGCTTTGACAGATGCTAATATGCGCCACGCCAGTCTAACCATTGAAGATAAGCATACGAATTTGGAACAAATTAAGGAATTTTTACAAAAAGAAATCAATCCCGATGAAAAAACTCTGGTATTTGTTCCTAACTGTTGGGCCCTACCTCTAGTCTTTACCGTTATCAAAGAGTTGAACTATAACTTGCCACAAGTTGGGTTGATTGGTTTTGACAATACGGAGTGGACTTGCTTTTCTTCTCCAAGTGTTTCGACGCTGGTTCAGCCCGCCTTTGAAGAAGGACAACAGGCTACAAAGATTTTGATTGA
>NZ_AJRC02000072.1:0-866 GCF_000298695.2 Streptococcus sp. GMD3S
TGGAATGTAGTCTACGAGTTTCAACAAGGTATCCATTGAAAGGGCACCCAAGCAACCCAAGGTAAATCCAATAAAGGCAAACAACCAAATTGTTGCATTTAGAGTAAACTTGAATTTCTTCAAATTATGGTTTTTCAAGTGCTTCATCGCCGTTTCAGGTGCTCCAGCACGTACAGTGTAAGCGAAAGTTTGTAAGAATTGAATCGCCACAGCAATCGGAGTAGAGAGGGCAAGAGCCGCTTCTGGACTGACTTTACCAGCACTAGTGATAGCCATCAAGGTACCAAAGATACCAGGTCCGATTGGGTTTGGTGGAACAGTACCTCCAGCACCAACACCGAATCCCATATAAGCCAATTCACCAATAGCTCCCATTGCAAGAGCAGTAGGCAAATCACCTAGAATAATTCCGACACCAAATGACAGAACAATACATCTATTGGTGTAAATTCCTAACAGCATTCCACTAAAACAGAAAGCTGTCCATAATCCAATTAAAATCGCTTGAAATACATTAATCGACATAACGATCTCCTCTTTTAAATATAGTCCAGAATATTGACTTCAACAGCTCCATCGTTTCCTGTTGGAGTTGTTTTCGTATTAAATGTTACTTGATGCGTTTGACTCAATTCCTTAAGAGCTACCTTGTCCTCTTCACCTAGGAAGATAGAGCGTGTCACCTGCTCTTTACCAGGGGCATTGTGAATGTTCCCGATATTGATTTCTTTGATAGGGACACCACCTTCTACCAAGGTTAAAGCATCTTTTACATCCTTCACAACGATAAAAATTGTTTGAGCAGGGTTAGCCTTGTGAATGATATCAATCACCTTTTGTAAAGGGAAGAAACGCATAGCAACTGA
>NZ_AJRC02000071.1:0-1087 GCF_000298695.2 Streptococcus sp. GMD3S
AAGGTTTTTATCAGGATGGATCTTATATCGACCACACCAATGTTGCCTATACGGGTGCTTATGGAAATGTCTTGATTGATGGCCTGTCTCAACTGTTGCCAGTTATTCAAAAGACCAAGAGCCCAATCGATAAAGATAAAATGCAAACCATGTACCACTGGATTGATAAATCGTTTGCTCCTTTGCTAGTGAATGGAGAGCTGATGGATATGAGTCGTGGCCGCTCTATCAGTCGTGCAAATAGCGAGGGGCATGTGGCCGCAGTAGAAGTACTAAGAGGGATTCACCGGATAGCGGATATGTCTGAAGGAGAAACCAAACAACGGTTGCAGAGTCTTGTGAAGACCATTGTTCAATCAGATAGTTATTATGATGTCTTTAAGAATTTGAAGACTTATAAGGATATCAGTTTGATGCAATCCTTGTTAAGCGATGCTGGAGTCGCAAGTACTCCAAGAACAAGTTACCTATCTGCCTTTAACAAGATGGATAAAACAGCTATGTACAATGCAGAGAAAGGGTTTGGATTTGGCTTATCACTCTTTTCCAGTCGTACCTTGAATTACGAACACATGAACAAGGAAAACAAACGTGGTTGGTATACAAGTGATGGGATGTTCTATCTCTATAATGGTGATTTGAGTCACTATAGCGATGGCTACTGGCCAACAGTTAATCCCTATAAGATGCCTGGTACGACAGAGACGGATGCTAAGAGATTGGATAGTGATACAGGTAAAGTTCTACCGTCTGCTTTCGTTGGAACGAGCAAACTAGATGAGGCCAATGCGACAGCAACCATGGATTTCACTAACTGGAATCAAACATTGACTGCTCATAAGAGCTGGTTTATGCTGAAGGATAAGATTGCCTTTTTAGGAAGCAATATCCAGAACACTTCAACAGATACTGCTGCAACTACAATTGACCAGAGAAAACTGGAATCAAGTGATCCATATAAAGTCTATGTCAATGATAAAGAAGCCTCCCTCCCAGAACAAGAAAAGGATTATCCTGAAACCCAAAGTGTCTTTTTAGAATCGTCCAATTCGAAAAAGAATATTGGTTACTTTTTCTTTAAGAAGAG
>NZ_AJRC02000070.1:0-1379 GCF_000298695.2 Streptococcus sp. GMD3S
TCGGTCAGGCAATTGAAAAGGTTATTAGGCAGTTAGAACTCAACCTTGACTATTTCAAGGAAGATTTCCCCACACCAGCTACCTTTGATAATGTCTATCCAATTATGGATAACACAGAATGGACCAATGGTTTCTGGACGGGAGAACTGTGGTTGGCTTATGAATACAGTCAACAGGATGCATTTAAAAACATGGCACATAAAAATGTTCTTTCTTTTCTGGAGCGTGTCAATAAGAGAGTAGAGTTGGATCACCATGATCTCGGTTTCTTGTACACACCGTCTTGTATGGCTGAATATAAGATAAATGGAGATGGAGATGGAGAGGCTAGAGAAGCAGCCTTGAAAGCTGCAAATAAGTTGATTGAACGCTATCAAGAAAAAGGTGGCTTCATTCAGGCTTGGGGAGACTTGGGCAAAAAAGAACATTACCGTTTGATTATCGACTGCTTGCTCAATATTCAACTCTTGTTCTTTGCTTATCAAGAAACAGGCAATCAAAAATACTACGATATTGCAGAAAGTCATTTCTATGCTTCAGCTAATAATGTAATCCGTGATGACGCTTCGTCCTTCCACACCTTCTATTTTGATCCTGAGACAGGTCAACCCCTTAAAGGTGTAACGAGACAAGGGTATAGTGATGATTCATGCTGGGCACGTGGTCAATCATGGGGAGTCTATGGTATTCCTTTGACTTATCGTTATCTGAAAGACGAGTCCTGCTTTGACTTGTTTAAGGGTGTAACCAATTATTTCTTGAATCGTCTGCCAAAAGATCATGTTTCTTATTGGGATTTGATTTTTAATGATGGTAGTGATCAATCACGAGATTCTTCAGCAACAGCTATCGCCGTCTGTGGGATTCATGAAATGTTAAAACATCTCCCAGAGGTGGATGCTGACAAAGATATTTATAAACATGCTATGCATGCCATGCTTCGTTCCTTGATCGAACATTATGCAAATGATCAATTTACCCCTGGTGGGACAAGTCTCCTCCACGGTGTGTACTCATGGCATTCAGGTAAAGGAGTGGATGAAGGCAATATCTGGGGTGACTACTATTACCTAGAAGCGCTTATCCGTTTCTACAAAGACTGGAACCTATATTGGTAGGAGGAGAAATATGACAACGCCAAATATTATTATGACCCGTATCGATGAACGGTTGATTCACGGGCAAGGACAACTTTGGGTAAAATACTTAGGTTGTAATACGGTCATTGTCGCCAATGACGAAGTGAGCACGGACAAGATGCAACAAACTCTGATGAAAACAGTTGTGCCAGACTCAGTTGCTATGCGTTTCTTCCCTTTACAAAAGGTGATTGATATCATTCACAAGGCTAACCCTGCTCAAACAATTTTTATCGTTGT
>NZ_AJRC02000069.1:0-1529 GCF_000298695.2 Streptococcus sp. GMD3S
TTCTTTTCAGATAAGATGGATTTAGAAGAAGTTTACCTTTTTGCTTCAGAGGAGTTGAAACAGCAAATTGAGAAGCAGATTTTAGAGGATGGAAGCCAGTTTGAACAGTCGATTCTATATCATGTAGAGGTTTATAAAGCCTTGCTAGACTTGTGTCTCTTGCTTCCAGACTTGCAAGATAGCTTTCAAGAGTTGCTGGAAAAGATGGCGACTTACATTCAGATGATGACAGGCCTGGATGGACGGACTCTGGCTTTTGGTGATAGCGATTCTACAGAAACGACAGAGATTTTGAGCCTGTCTGCTGTGGTTTTGAACAAGGAAGATCTTCTTAACGGTCTGGATGTTAAAGTTGATTTGCTTAGCCTCTTGTTCCTAGGGCGAGAAAAGGTCAAGCGACTGCAGGAATTTGAAAAGAGAGCTTGGCAGCCTAAGTCCATGATCTTTGAAGACTCTGGACATGTCTGCATTAAGGATGAACATCGTTATCTATTTTTCAAAAACGGCCCGATGGGAAGTGCCCATAGCCATAGTGACGAGAATAGTTTTTGCTTACAGTATCAAGGTCAACCGATTTTCATAGATGCTGGGCGTTATTCTTATCGGGAGATAGATGAACGTTATCTCTTAAAGAGTGCTTGGAGTCATTCGACCTGTATGGTAGATGGGAAAGCTCCAGAAAGGATTACGGGATCCTGGGAATATGAATACTATCCTCACTCCCTGTTTTGTCACCACAAAGAAAGAGAGGGAGTGCATTATATTGAGGGGGCTTATTTGTCAGTAGATCCTGATTTGCCTTATCTTTACAGGAGAAAAATCCTCATGTTGGCAGAGGATGTCTGGCTCTTGGTAGATGATATCAGGTGTCAAGGTCAGCATGAGGCGTTGACCCAGTTTATTCTTGACAAGGATGTGACCTATCAAGATGGGAAAATCAATCAGTTGAGACTATGGAGTGAAGTTGATTTTGATTTAGAAGCTACCATTATTTCTCCTAAATACAATGAACTTGAAAAAAGCAGCAAACTCACCAAGCGCCAATTCTTTGAGAATCAGATGCTGGATTATACCATCATTGCGCATGAGAGTTTTGAAATCATCCTTCATTCTGTCTACCAGACAGATGGTCGTGAAGTGGAAAATGCTCTGGCTTTTGAAGTGAAAAATGACGAAACAGACAAGCTGATTTTGTTATTAAGCGAGGACATTTGTGTAGGTGAAAAATTATGCCTCGTTGACGGAACAAAAATGCGTGGGAAATGTCTAGTATATGATAAAATAAATGAGAGAATGATTCGCTTGCAGTGCTAGAAATAGGCATTTTGAATGGTGAATATGTTATACTAAGTATTAGTAGGAGGTGTTTTAGATTGGAGAAGAAACTGACCATAAAAGACATTGCAGAAATGGCTCAGACCTCGAAAACAACCGTGTCATTTTACCTAAACGGGAAATATGAAAAAATGTCCCGAGAGACACGTGAAAAGATTGAAAAAGTTATTCATGAAACAAATTACAAACCGAGC
>NZ_AJRC02000068.1:0-7939 GCF_000298695.2 Streptococcus sp. GMD3S
GTTTATTCCTGGAGTAAGTTTTCATTTTATCTATACAGATTTGATTAAAGTTCCTGGTTATATTTTTGATGGTTACCATGTTGCAAAAGTTAAGGACATGCTTAATTTATTAAGTGAGTTGTATATTTGCATTATTCCAACTCATAATAAGAGCCGATTTGAAAATATTATTCCAAGTCGATTACTAGATAGGGTGCATTATCTTGACTATGCTGGAGAAGACTTAGAAGAGTGGACTAAGAAAGTCTATCAAGTTGTTTTAAAACAATCAGATAAAGGATAGTTGAGGAAAAACGATGAAAGTGATTGCAATTTTAGGTGTATTTTGATATATTTAATATATAAAATATATTATCGAACTTGGTACTTGTTTGTGTATTCAGAAGGAGGTTATTTTTTAAAATAAAGTAAACGCTTACTTTGTATCAAGAAAAAGAAATGAGGATTTTAATGAACAAAAGACTTTTTGATAAACGTTGTCATTATAGCATTCGTAAATTTGCAATAGGTGCAGCATCTGTAATGATTGGGGCCAGTATATTTGGTATTTCAGCTGTACAAGCTGAGGAGGTGGCTTCATCCAATACTCAAACAGAAGAAACAACTGTTCATCAAGCTCAGCCTTTAGATAAGCTTCCCGATGATGTGGCAGCTGCAATCGCAAAGGCTGATGAGAATGGTGGGCGTGAGTTTGTAAAACCAAAAGCTGATTCGACAGAAGACAAAGTGACTAAGGATACGGAACCTACTAGACCTGCTAATGAGGGTAGTCATGAATTGGCTAGACCTAAAGTGGAAACTCCAAACAAAGAAGAAGGAAACAAAGCTGAGAACAAACAGAAACCTGAAGAGACAAATCCAAAGCCTATTGAATCTGCAGCAACAGCTGGAACAGAACTGAAAGAGGATTCTAAAAAAACTTCCGGAAACGACCAGGTAAAAGCAGATACAGAGAGCAAACCTTCTTCTGAAAAAACGCAAGCGCTTTCTAAAGAGCCAAGTAAAGCGGATGTTGAAAAAGAGAAGCAGCTATTATCGGAGCGAAAACAAGATTTTAATAAAGATTGGTATTTTAAACTAAATGCCCAAGGAGATTTTTCAAAAAAAGATGTGGATGTTCATGATTGGTCTAAATTGAATCTTCCTCATGATTGGAGTATTTATTTTGACTTCGATCACAAGTCTCCCGCACGTAATGAAGGTGGCCAGTTAAATGGTGGAACAGCTTGGTATCGTAAGACTTTCACATTAAATGAAGCAGACAAGAATAAGGATGTTCGTATCAATTTTGATGGGGTTTACATGGATTCAAAGGTCTATGTAAATGGTAAATTTGTAGGACATTATCCAAGTGGCTATAATCATTTTTCATATGATATTACAGAATTTTTAAACAAGGATGGTAGTGAAAATTCAATTACTGTTCAAGTGACCAATAAGCAACCAAGCAGTCGTTGGTATTCAGGAAGTGGGATTTATCGTGATGTAACCCTTAGTTATCGTGATAAAGTCCATGTTGCCGAAAATGGTAATCATATCACTACTCCAAAACTTGCTGAGCAAAAAGAAGGGAATGTTGAAACACAGGTTCAAAGTAAGATTAAAAATACGGATAAGAAGGCTGCTAAAGTCTTTGTGGAACAACAAATTTTTACTAAGGAAGGTAAGGTTGTTTCAGAATTAGTGCGCTCTGAAACGAAGAATTTAGCAGAAAATGAAGTTGCAGATTTCAGACAAACAATCCTAGTTAATAAACCAACTCTTTGGACGACAAAAAGTTATCATCCTCAACTGTATGTGCTGAAAACAAAGGTTTATAAAGAAGGTCAACTAGTTGATGTAACAGAAGATACATTTGGTTACCGCTATTTTAATTGGACTGCTAAGGATGGTTTCTCTCTGAATGGTGAACGCATGAAATTCCACGGAGTAAGTATTCACCATGACAATGGAGCCTTGGGTGCAGAAGAGAATTATAAGGCTACTTATCGTAAATTAAAACTCTTGAAAGATATGGGGGTTAACTCTATTCGAACAACCCACAATCCAGCTAGTCCTCAGTTGCTTGATGCTGCGGCTAGTTTAGGTCTTTTGGTTCAAGAGGAAGCCTTTGATACCTGGTATGGTGGCAAGAAGACTTACGACTATGGACGGTTCTTTGATCAAGATGCAACCCATCCTGAAGCTAAAAAGGGTGAGAAGTGGTCTGATTTTGATCTTAGAACAATGGTAGAACGTGATAAGAACAATCCGTCTATCGTCATGTGGTCTCTTGGAAATGAGGTAGAAGAGGCAAATGGTAGTCCTCGTTCTATCGAAACTGCTAAGCGTCTGAAGGCAGTTATCAAAGCGATTGATACTGAACGTTATGTCACCATGGGTGAAAACAAATTTAGTCGTGCAGCGACAGGTGATTTTTTGAAACTTGCAGAAATCATGGATGCTGTGGGGATGAACTATGGTGAACGTTTTTATGATGCGGTTCGTAGTGCTCATCCAGACTGGCTCATTTATGGTTCTGAAACTTCTTCAGCTACTAGAACGCGTGATTCTTATTACAATCCTGCTCAAATCCTTGGACATGATAACCGTCCAAATCGTCACTATGAACAATCTGACTATGGTAATGACCGTGTTGGATGGGGAAGAACAGCTACTGAATCATGGACTTTTGACCGTGATCGTGCTGGCTATGCTGGACAATTTATCTGGACAGGAATTGACTACATCGGTGAACCAACTC
The DNA here is from genome assembly GCF_000298695.2 of Streptococcus sp. GMD3S. Taxonomy (GTDB): domain Bacteria; phylum Bacillota; class Bacilli; order Lactobacillales; family Streptococcaceae; genus Streptococcus. The sequence goes on from NZ_AJRC02000068.1 coordinate 2,744, forward strand.
CATGGCATAACCAAGATAATACACCTGTAAAAAGTTCTTACTTTGGTATCATCGATACGGCTGGTTTACCGAAGAATGATTTTTACCTTTACCGTAGTGAATGGTATAGTGCTAAAGAAAAGCCAACTGTTCGCATTTTACCACATTGGAACTGGACTGAAGAGACCCTTAAGGATCGTAAGATGCTGGTTGATGGAAAGGTTCCGGTTCGTACCTTCTCAAATGCTGCAAGCGTTGAATTGTTCTTAAATGGAGAGTCACTTGGTAAAAAGGAATTTACTAAGAAAAGGACAGAAGATGGACGTCCATATCATGAGGGGGCTAAACCAAGTGAATTGTATCTTGAGTGGCTTGTAAAATACAAACCAGGCACACTGACTGCGATTGCTCGAGATGAAAAAGGCAACGAAATTGCGCGTGATAGTGTGACAACTGCTGGGGAGCCAGCAAGGGTTCGTCTGACTAAAGAAGAGCATGTTATCACTGCAGATGGAAAAGACCTATCCTACATCCATTACGAAATTGTTGATAGCGAAGGGAATGTGGTTCCGACAGCGAATAATCTTGTTCATTTCAATCTTCATGGTCAGGGACAGATTGTTGGTGTGGATAATGGAGAACAAGCTAGTCGTGAGCGCTACAAAGCTCAAGCAGATGGAACATGGCAAAGACGTGCTTTCAATGGTAGAGGAGTTGTCATTGTAAAATCAACAGAAAAAGAAGGTAAATTTACTCTTTATGCAGATTCTGCTGGTTTGACATCTGATAGCGCAACGGTCGCAACGGTGTCTGGTAAGAAAGAAAATCGTCACTTTGTAGCCTTTGCTCCTGTAAAAGCAACAACTGATGTGACGACAAATCCTGAATTACCTCAAACAGTAACAGCTATTTATAGTGACGGTAGTGTTGAGGAAAAGACTGTAACTTGGGAAATGCCATCTGACTTGCTTACAAGCGCAGGTGAGAAAAAAGTATCTGGACGTGTAGAAGGTTTAGAAACTAAAGCTGAGGCACTTGTTAAAGTGATTGCTTTAGATAGATGGTTACCAAAAGTTGCTACAGTCCCAGTTGGAACGAATGCGGCTGATTTGGATAAAACGGTCACAGCTGTTCTGACAGATGGTAGCTTGATTGATACTGATGTTGTTTCTTGGACCTTGAAAGACCCTGCTGCTTTGAACAAGGAAGGTGGACGTACGGAGGCTACTGGTAAATTGGTAGATGACGACCGTGAAGTGACTGCAACCTTTATCGCAAGTAGTAAGGAAACAACAAGTAGCATTACAGGACTTACTGTTGGGGATAAAGCTCTTGAGAATTTTGAGTCTGGCAAGACCTATTACCGTGTATCCCTTCCTTACACTGCAACTATTCCAAGTGTTGGAGCTCAGACTACCGGATATCAAGTAACTGTTCAGCAAGCTTCTGCTGATAATGGTTATCAGGCTTCTCTCTTCTTGAGTGACCAAAAGGGTGACTTGGTTCAAACTTACTTAATTCAGTTTGTGAAGGAAGCTCCTGCTTTGAAACGTTTGGAAGTGGTTGTAGAAGGAAAAGAAACTGCCACTGAAGATCAAGTATTAACTTATCACGTCATTGGTCGTTATGAGGATGGTTCACAAACAGAGTTTTCGGCTTCAGATATTCACTTAGAAGCTAAATCATCTGATGGGGGACATCTTGAGGTGAATGGTCAGAATCTATTGCTCTATACTAAGGGAAGAGTGACTTTGACACCTCGAATCGATAATCAAACAGAGAAAACAGAATCTGTAACCACTGAAGTGGTGATTAAAGAAAATAAAGTCAGCAAGAAGATTGTGAAACTTCATCCTGTGTCTGTTTCTACAGATATCAATCAGCAACCGAATCTACCTAAAGAAGTTGGAGCAGAATTTGATAAGGGCTTGCCACGCAAAGTATCTGTAGCTTGGGATAAGGTAGATGAAAAAGAGTTGGGGCACTATCATAGCTTTACGCTTAAAGGACATGTGGAAGGCACAGATATTGAAGCTCAAGCGACTGTAACGGTTGAAGGATTGCAAGTTGCAGAGGAAATCAGTCTCACAGTACCTAAGGGTGAGACGGTTCAATTGCCAGCCAATGTCCGGGCTTACCATTCTAACGGAACAACTATCTACAAAGATGTTGTTTGGGATCAGGTTCCAGCCAACTTTAGTCAAACTGAAGGGGTCTATGAAATCAATGGTCGTTTAGTAGGTAGCAATCTGACAACTAAAGCTCATGTTCGAGTATCTAGTCAAGTGGTTGCTGGAAATAATATCTCTAAACAATGGACAGGTTCACAATTACCAGCTGCCATTGTATCCAATACAGGAGGAGATGACACAGCCAACACCTTGAACGATTTGACTGTATCAAGAACGCCATCAGATGCTAAAAATAGATGGACTACTTGGAGAACAAATACTGATAATGACTGGGCTTCTATCTTATTTGGTAATTCAGGAGACTTGACGAAGCGTTTTGTCAACAATTTGTCGGTTGATTTCTATACTGATGGAGCAATTGGTCTTCCAAAAGAATATGTAGTTGAATATTATGTAGGTAAAGAAATTCCAGATTTACCAAGTGATGTCAGTCATGCGCAACGAGATAGCAATCATCCATTTAATAATCCAGACAATTGGAAAGCAGTTGAAAACTTACATGCTCCAAGTCAGCTGTCTGCAACTCAAACCAATCACTTCACATTTGACAAGGTCGAAACCTACGCTGTTCGTATTCGAATGAAGAAAGCAGATGGAACATCAGGTGTTGGTCTGACAGAGCTAACTGTGCTTGGAAACAAGGTCTTAAGTGAAACAAGTTCAGAGATTTCTATCAAGGTAGATGGCAAGGATCTTGAACATTTTAATCCATCTAAGACAGATTACTATATTCCTCAATCTAGCAAAGAAATCACAGCAACAGCTAGCAATAATGGTTTGGTAACAGTTGTTCCTGCAACAAGTCCAAAAGGTGCAACACGTCTCATCTTGAAAGCAGAAGATGGTACGGTGTTGAAAGAATATCGAATTTTCCGCAATGATGAGAGAGAAACTAGTCAACCTCTTGCTGCAGAAAACAGTGCTAAAATCTTGAATGTTGGAGATGCTCTTCAACTTCCTTCAGAAGTCACTGTTTATTACCCAACTTCAACTACTTGGACTACAGATAAACTGGCAGTGAAATGGGATGCTATTCCTGAACATGCAACAGAGCATGAGGGAACATTTGAAATTACCGGTCATGTCATTGGTACAAATCTAACGACTAAAATGCAGGTGACAGTTGTTTCTAAAGGAAATCAAGTCATTTCAGAAAATCCAAGCAACAATGAAACGGATTCTAAAGCCTTTGCTTCGACAACGAACGATACACAAGCAGCTTCACATGATCGAATTTTCTATATCAATGATGGAAAATACAATGAAGATGGACGTTGGACAAACTGGTCTCGTACTCCGAAAAATGAAGAAACTTCTGTCGGACTACTCTTTAAGAAGGACGGTAAAATTGCCACCCAATCTATTGGAAAAGTAGCTATTCAGTTCTTTAAAGATAGTGGAACAGATGCCCCAGAGAAAATGGTTCTAGAAAGATATATTGGCCCTGCCTTTACAGAACCAAGTACGATTTCTCGTTATGAAGAAAATGCTGACCATCCATTCAACAAGGCAGAAAATTGGGCACCTATTCCTTACAAAGCTTCTGGAGAATTAGTAGCTGGTAAACCAATCGAGTTTAATTTTGATCCGGTTCAAACGACAGCAATTCGTGCTCGCATGACTCGTAAGGCTACTACCAATGGTCTTGCACTTGTAGAATTTACAGCCTACTCTGCAGGCAAGGGAGCAGAAGTGGAAGCACCATCAGCGACTATTTCGATTGACGGAAAAGCATTGGAAAACTTTGATCCAAATGTGACAGATTACACTCTAACAACAATGGGTTCAAAACCAAAAGTCACTGCAACAACTAGTGGACATGGAGTAGTTACAGTTGTGGATTCTGGAAATGCCAATCTTCCAACACTGGTTCGTCTTGTTTCCAAAGATGGAAATCTGGTGAAAGAATATCGTTTACACTTTAAGTCTACCTTCCAAACAACACCAACAGAAGGCGTTAAGAACTTAGTAGCAGAAACTCCAAGTTTGGAAATTGAAAAGACTCCGCTTCCGTTTAAAGAAGTTATTCGTGAAAACCCTGAACTTGCTCAAGGTCAACGTCGTATCGTTTCTGAAGGACAAGATGGAGAAAAAGTTGACTATATTCAAGTTTTGGGTACTACTAGAAGTCTTGTTCATTCTGAAGAAAGAAAGGCTCAGGATCGCATTGTTGAAGTAGGAGTGAAAGCATCTATTTCAAGTAGTAAAGGCGAGGAGCCTGCTCCAGTCAATGAAGTTCCAGAATTCAAAGGAGGTGCTAACTTTGTAGAAGCAGCAGTAAATGAAGTTCCAGAATACACAGGAATTCTAGCCACAGTAGGAGATCAAGCAGTACCAAGTGTTGAGAAACCTGAATTTAAGGGTGGCGTTAATGCTGTAATGGCTCTAGAACATAAACTTCCAGAGTACCGTGGTATTCTAGCTACAGTAGGTAATCAACCAGCACCGACAGTAGAAAAACCAGAGTTTAAACTAAGTTCGTTAGAAAAAGCTCAGACCCCAGAAACACCAGTTCAAGTTGCCAAGGAAGACAAGAGATTGCCAGAAACTGGTGAAAAACAGTCAGAAACAGCTGTTTTCTTGGCAGGTGTTACCTTGGCCTTGTCAGCAGCTTTATTAACTGCAAAACTCAAAGAAGATTAGTCTCAGCGTCTAATGACATCCTATTTGTAGATATTAGTCGATGATTAAAAATTGGTTTCTTTTTCAACTATTGTAAGTTGATGGCATCTAAAAACTGGAGAAGACAATCATGGTCTTCTCCAGTTTTATATAGGTGTAAGCAAGAGAGGTGAATTGTACCCCAAAAGTTAGACAGAAAAATAGTAATCCAAATTGCAAGGTGTGTACCTTTTTGTTGTATAATGGAGTGAGGTGATTAGATGATTTTAAAAATTTATAATGGAGAATATAGTTTACAATGGGATGGAATATACTACTTAGCACTAATTGATTATCCAAATATTCAAGAGTGGGAATTAGAAAAAATTGCTAAATTTATAGCTTACGAAAAACTTCATAAACG
>NZ_AJRC02000067.1:0-711 GCF_000298695.2 Streptococcus sp. GMD3S
GACACGATTACGAGGCGGGCTTTAGAGGCTCTAAAAAGAGTTGGCTTGGATGATAAAACAGATGAAAGTCCGTATGACCTGTCATTGTCGGAACGCAAGCTGTTGAGCGTTGCCACAGTTTTGGCAGTGGATCCGGCGATTTATTTATTTGATGAGCCGATGATGTCGCTTGATTGGGAAAGCCGGCGCAAGTTGACCGCAATTTTCCATCAGTTGGCTGATTCGGGCCACCAAGTTGTGACCATCACCCATGACATGGATTGGGTTGCCGCCGAGTTTGAGTCGGTGTATGTTATGGAACACGGGAAGTTTGGCTTCGCCGGCAGTCCACGGGAATTGTTCAGCAATCACGAACTTGTCCAGCGAGTGGGATTACTACCACCGCGGATTATGGACATAGCGGAGTCGCTGGGTGATTCACAGACATATTTATCGGTTAATGATTATTGCCAGAAAAATCGAGATGTATAGAAAAAGTCACCTCTGCGGGTTTTCCAGGTTGAAGGATTAACTTCAGCTTCTGGCAAGAACTCACATGGGTGACTTTTGTGTTTAATAACGTTTCATGATCATCGGGTGCTTCCTCAGATCACTCGGTTTGATTTTACTTTGTTTCATGGTCATAATCATATACCATTTCTTTTGGATTTTTTGTTTGACTAATACAAAATAGGTCTTCATAGGTCTTCGCATTTTTAGCGCCCATTAGGA
>NZ_AJRC02000066.1:0-516 GCF_000298695.2 Streptococcus sp. GMD3S
TTGATTATCCAAATATTCAAGAGTGGGAATTAGAAAAAATTGCTAAATTTATAGCTTACGAAAAACTTCATAAACGTCAAACAAGTATTGAGTGTGCTGATTCTTGTTTAAAAGAAGAAATTTTAGATTACATCTGTCAGCAACCCTTTCTGCCACCATTTACCCCTACAGATAAAAGAGTAGCCTCGACTTATGATCTACATAAGAGGCTAGTGACTTCAGACTACTGTAGCCATACTACGACTATAGATGCAGCGATTTCTATTTTTAAAACAGGTCAGCTCTTATCTGCTATGAAAGCCTTTAGGCGAGATGCTGAGGAGTTGGTTTTGGATAGTCGAAATGCTGCATCTGATCCGAAAGATTATTTTGACTATGTTATGTTAGGATGGTCAAATACAAGTTCTGGTTATCGATTGGCGATGGAACGTTTATTAGGTCGAGCTCCTTCAGAGAAAGAATTACAAGATAAGTTTATTCCTGGAGTAAGTTTTCATTTTATCTATACAGATTTGA
>NZ_AJRC02000065.1:0-790 GCF_000298695.2 Streptococcus sp. GMD3S
CCCTTTGGGAGTTTAGCTCAGCTGGGAGAGCATCTGCCTTACAAGCAGAGGGTCAGCGGTTCGATCCCGTTAACTCCCATAGGTCCCGTAGTGTAGCGGTTATCACGTCGCCCTGTCACGGCGAAGATCGCGGGTTCGATTCCCGTCGGGACCGTTTAAGATAACGGAAGTTATTTTAGACTCGTTAGCTCAGTTGGTAGAGCAATTGACTTTTAATCAATGGGTCACTGGTTCGAGCCCAGTACGGGTCATATTTGCGGGTTTGGCGGAATTGGCAGACGCACCAGATTTAGGATCTGGCGCTTAACGGCGTGGGGGTTCAAGTCCCTTAACCCGCATAATAGAAATCAGCCGGCTTAGCTCAGTTGGTAGAGCATCTGATTTGTAATCAGAGGGTCGCGTGTTCAAGTCATGTAGCCGGCATTTTTTTATATAGAATAAGAGGTCGATGCGAACGTAGTTCAGTGGTAGAACACCACCTTGCCAAGGTGGGGGTCGCGGGTTCGAATCCCGTCGTTCGCTTAGAGAGGCCGGGGTGGCGGAACTGGCAGACGCACAGGACTTAAAATCCTGCGATTGGTAACGATCGTACCGGTTCGATTCCGGTCCTCGGCATATAATGATGAGCACCCTTAGCTCAACTGGATAGAGTACCTGACTACGAATCAGGCGGTTAGAGGTTCGACTCCTCTAGGGTGCATTTTTTTATTTAACGCGGGAAGTAGCTCAGCTTGGTAGAGTACTTGGTTTGGGACCAAGGTGTCGCAGGTTCGAATCCTGTCTTCCCGAT
>NZ_AJRC02000064.1:0-871 GCF_000298695.2 Streptococcus sp. GMD3S
AGATGCAAATGCAGAATTTCCGCCAACCTCACTAATGAATTGATTATAAATTAAAACAGGGAAAGTCCGATATCCTTCACCAATTAACATAGGAGTTCCGAAGTCGGAGAATGCTCTCATAAATACAAGTAGCGTAGCAGCAAGTAAAGTTGGAACTAAAAGAGGCAAAACAACTGTTACCATACGTTTGAATCCGATTACCCCCATACTTTCAGCGGCTTCAAGAAGGGAATGGTCAATCCTTTTCATTGCTCCAGCCACGTATAGAAAAACTAATGGGAATAGCTGAAGTGTAAACACAAGTACAATTCCTTTGAAGCCATAAATATCAAAAGCAGGCAAATGGAGTGTGTTGGTTAGAAATTTTGTAATAACTCCGTTTCTACCAAGAAGTAGAATCCAAGAATAGGCACCTACAAAGGGAGCTGACATGGATGCTATGATAATCAATATCTGTAAAAATTTCTTTCCTTTGAAGTCATATATAGAAAAGAGGTAAGCTAATAAAGTCCCTAAAACTAGGGAAGTTACAGTAGAAGTAATGGAGACGTTAAAACTGTTTACTAGTGTCTCAGAGTAATAGGATTTACTAAAGAAATCTTCAAAATTAGCGAGTGAGAATTGACCTTCATGTATGAGTGCTTGCTTGAGTACAATAATAATTGGATAAACAAGAAAAATAAGATAGGTAAGAAAGATGAAGAATGAGGAGGCTGTCCAAATATTTAGTTTTTTACCTTTCATAGCCAACTCCTGTAATAAGATTTTGGGAACCATCTGCAGAAAAGACATTTAACTTTTGAGTATTGATTCGTAGACGAATTCGATCCCCTTTTTGAAGATCTTCTTCAAAAGTTGATTCTTCGCTGAC
>NZ_AJRC02000063.1:0-1124 GCF_000298695.2 Streptococcus sp. GMD3S
ATTTAACTTTTGAGTATTGATTCGTAGACGAATTCGATCCCCTTTTTGAAGATCTTCTTCAAAAGTTGATTCTTCGCTGACCTGTATTTTTGAAGAAAATGCAGTCTCTACAAAATATTCAGTGGTGAGTCCAAGATAAACACTATCGGAAATGATTCCTTCAATATCTCCAGATTCATCTTTGATAAACTCTTCGGGACGGATACTCACAAGAACAGCTTGTTCCTTAGCTTGATCAAGAGCTGGCATAGGGAGGGCATAGCCATCTGAGAAGACGATATAAGCACTGTCGCTCTTTTTTTGTAGTTTGGCTGGGATGAGATTTGTGCGTCCAATAAAGGTTGCCACAAACTCATTAGCTGGTTTATGATAGAGTTCTTTTGGTCGTCCGACTTGTTGGATGATCCCATCTTTCATAACGGCAATCTGGTCTGAAATAGCCATCGCTTCTTCTTGATCGTGGGTCACATATACAGTTGTAATTCCCACTTCGTGTTGAATTTCTCGAATAACTTGGCGCATATCTAAGCGAAGTTTCGCATCCAGGTTACTAAGTGGCTCGTCCATGAGGAGAACACTTGGATTAACAGCTAATGCACGTGCTAAGGCGACACGTTGTTGTTGTCCACCACTGAGTTTATCGGGCTTTCGATCTGCGTATTGATTAATTTGCATTAGTTCCAGATATTTATTAGTTTGTTGAACTAATTCATCTTTTGGAACCTTTTTTTGTTTAAGACCAAAAGCAACATTATCTCGGACAGTCAAATGTGGGAAAATAGCGTAGTTTTGGAAAACCATGCCGATGTTGCGTTTGCTGGGTTCTATATTATTTATTTTAGTATCATCGAAGTAAAATTCTCCGCCTTCAATACTGTTGAAGCCTGCAATCATTCGAAGAAGGGTCGTTTTTCCACAACCTGAAGGTCCAAGAATGGTGAAAAGACTTCCTTTTGGAATCGTAACGTTTAAATTCTCAATGACAGGAATGTCGTGGTAGATTTTTTTTGCGTTAATAATTTTGATCTCACTCATAGTGAACCTCTTTTACTGTTTCGATTGAATATTAGTGAAAATATCATTGTACTTTTTAAGAATAGCTGATTTATTTTGGATGACATAAT
>NZ_AJRC02000062.1:0-1165 GCF_000298695.2 Streptococcus sp. GMD3S
TTCGTTGTAAATCAAGCAATATCAAGGAGTTACAACAACATTTTTTACAAAATATGTTTCTCATCCTAGAAAATAATTAACCACCTCAGCGCAATATTGCTATAAAGCTAGTAGCACCAATGAGTTAACGAACTCTTTTTCAATCTCTATCTTTCTCAAAGAAAAAAGGCTGCATACGCAAGCCTCAATTTTTAATATAAGTTCAAATTACAAAAAATCATAGATGTCTGTCTGATGTGATGCTTTCTCTGCCTCTATGATTACATCTGCAGTGGTTGGCATCCGTCTATCCCTAATTACCATCTCATACCCGATAACTTTTCGTCCTTTTTTTACAGTTGTTAAATCTATATCAGCGTTGAATTTCATTTCTAATTCTTCGCATGCCACCATTAGAGCGTTCCTCTTAAACAAACCTGCAGGCCATGACTTCTCTTCACCCAAGAACCAATCTTGCCACTCCTCTAAACTTCCCTTAATGGTTGTATATTCTCGATTTCCTAAGCGATATGCTTCCCAAAGTTTCATCAAGATCAAAGAATACTTTGATTTCACATTTCCTAACTCATCCAAATGGAAAGAGTAGTAGTTTCTTTTCAACTCAAAAACTAAAGGTCCAGCATCTTCAGAGAATTTGAACTCTACAAGGCCATCCTCGATAAATCTTATTCTGCTGAAAAGTTGAGTCATGATTATTGAACGTCTACCGTCAGGCAATGTTTCAGGGATATATAGGGCTGTATTCTCGTTAAGTCTCGAAAAAGCTTCTGCAATCCGTCTATAATTCTGACCGTTTTTAGTTAATCCAAAGTGCTTCATAATGTCAAGGCTATGAACCGTAAAGACATCACCGACTCTACTATCTTTCGTTACAGATGAAAAACAGTAGTCTAAAACCTTGTGTTCAAAAGCTTTTAAATTACCAAAAGCTTTGGCCAAGTCATTCGCCTGGACAACTAAATAATTTTGACGAGAAGCTAGTTCTTCATAGATTTTACTGGATTTTCTATTTGATACCATCTTGTTTACCTTTTACTATGTTTCCTATTATGCTATATTCTATCAATTTTTAATTTTATAGTCAATAATGGGGTACAAAATAGTCAATAATGGGGTACAAAATAGTCAATAATGGGGTACAAAATAGTCAATAATGGGGTACAAA
>NZ_AJRC02000061.1:0-1238 GCF_000298695.2 Streptococcus sp. GMD3S
ATTAATGGCATGCATCCGCATGGTCTAGATAATGGTAGTGTGACCATTCTAGAATACGAGAACGGTCAGTTTACTGTTGAAATCGTCGGTGACCGTAGCTATCGGGAACTGGGACGTGAGAAGATGGAAGAAAATTCTATTTAATCAGTAAATACGTTCATCAGAACTTCGGGTCATGTATTGTGATAAGAGATTAGAAAAACAGCCTAGGATCATCCTTTCGGCTGTTTTTGATAGGGAAAAATTAGAGTGTAATGTTATTGCTTTTAGAGATTTTCATGAATAATAGTAAGGAAGCGACTGTTAGGATAGATAAAATCGTGGATAAAGCTGCGGCTACACCATAATTTCCTCTGAGAACCTCTGTATAGATTGCTACGGTCATAGTTTTTGTTTTGGAATTATATAGCAGGATAGAAGTAGAGAGTTCTGAAATCATTGTTACCCATGATAGAATAGATCCAGAAATAATACCGGGTAACATCATTGGAACAGTGATTTTACTGAAAGTATTGAGACGGCTACTTCCTAAACTCTCAGCGGCTTCTTCAATGCTAGGTGTTATTTGTTGCAAGCTAGCAACAGATGAGCGGATTGTATAAGGGAGTCTTCGGACAGATAAGGAGATAATCAATATAAAGGCTGTTCCTGTAATCATCAGAAATCCGCTTCCAAAAAGACCAGTATTGAATGAAGAAATGAAGGCAATACCTAGAACAGTTCCTGGCACAATATAAGGTACCATACTAAGGCTATCAATTAAGTTTGTAAACAAATTTCGTTTTCTAACAGCTAGGTAGGAGATAACCGTTGCAAATAAAACAACAAGAATTAAAGCAATCAAAGGAATGCGAATCGTATTAAAAATAGCAGATCCCATACGATTGAAGGCAATTTTGTAACTATTTAGAGAATAGCCTTTGACAAATACCATACCTGATGTTTTTAGGAAAGAGGTATAAATCAAGTAGACTTGAGGTAGAACAGAGAACAAGATAATTCCGTAGACTGTTGCATAAATAGCAGCCATTTTTCCTTTTGTAGTTTTTTTCGGCTCAATTGGATGGAGCGAATTCATGCTGAAACTATAGCGATTTGAAATATATTTTTGGATGAGGAAGATTGTTAAAGCAATGATAATCGCCATGATTGCTAAAGCAGATGCAAATGCAGAATTTCCGCCAACCTCACTAATGAATTGATTATAAATTAAAACAGGGAAAGTCCGATATCCTTCA
>NZ_AJRC02000060.1:0-1890 GCF_000298695.2 Streptococcus sp. GMD3S
TTTGTGGAACACCCTGAGGACCTGTGCTGGTTGCGTTAGTGCTGGTTGGGGTTACTTCTTTCACCACCGCTTGGTACTTGACAGTAACAGGAGTTCCGTTGGCATCCACACGAGTCAATTCAAGTTCTGGTGTTTCACCCTTGAACTGTTTATCAGGAGTGAAGGTCACCTTACCATCTGCGTCCACTTCGAACTTACCAACATTTGGCACTTCTTTCACAGTTGCACCATTGTCAAATAGTGGAGTTGAATCAGCTGGGAATGGAACAGAATCATGGCCTGGAGTGAAGGTCACTTTACCTTCTTGTACCTGACCTTGCAGACCTTCTGTCTTATCACCTGAACCAGTTGGCGTTACTTTCGTAAACTCTGGACTATAAGTCGCAGTAACTGGGGTACCATTCTTATCTACGCGTTTGACTGTGACTGGATCTGGTTTGCCTACAAACTGCTTGTCTGGAGTGAAGGTTACTGTTCCGTCTGGAGCAATCGTATAGGTTCCTTGACCTGGAATGGTCTTCTCTTTGCTTCCATCTTCGAAGGTTGGCTCGACTGTTTCATCAATTGGAACCAGTGGATCACCACCTTGGAAGATTGGAGTACCAGTTTGTGGAAGTCCTTGAGGACCTGTACTTGTTGCACCGGTTCCAGTTGGAGTTACCTTAGTAAACTCTGGGCTGTATGTCGCAGTAACTGGGGTGCCATTCTTATCCACACGTTTCACTGTAACTGGATCTGGGTTTCCAACAAACTGCTTGTCTGGAGTGAAGGTTACAGTTCCGTCTGGTGCAATCGTGTAGGTTCCTTGGCCTGGAATAGATTTCTCTTTGCTTCCATCTGCGAAGGTTGGCTCTACTGTTTCATTGATTGGAACTAATGGGTCACCACCTTTAAACGTTGGAGTTCCTGTTTGCAGAAGTCCTTGAGGGCCTGTGCTGGTTGCGCCGGTTCCTGTTGGTGTTACCTTGGTCACTGTTGGGGTATATGTCGCAGTAACTAGGGTGCCATTCTTATCGACTCGTTTAACCGTTACTGGAGCTGGAGTACCAACATATTGTTTTTCTGGTGTAAAGGTAATAGAGCCATCTGGATTGATGCTGTATTCACCTACACCCGGAACTGTTTTCGTTGACTGTCCATCTTCGAAAGTCATTGGTTTCGTATCATCCAGTGGAACAGCTGGATTACCTTCTGTGAAGGTTGGGGTACCTTTTTGCGGTTGACCTTGGATACCATTTGAAGTGGCATCCGTTGAAGTTGGAACTACTTCTTTCACTACTGCTTGGTACTTGACAGTAACAGGAGTTCCATTGGCATCCACACGAGTCAATTCAAGTTCTGGTGTTTCCCCCTTGAACTGTTTGTCTGGGGTGAAGGTTACCTTGCCTTCTGCGTCCACTTCAAACTTACCAACATTTGGTACTTCTTTCACAGCTGTCCCAGTGTCAAATAGTGGAATTGAATCAGCTGGGAATGGAACAGAGTCATGGCCTGGCGTGAAGGTCACTTTACCTTCTTGGGCCTGACCTTGAAACCCCTCTGTCTTATCACCTGTACCAGTTGGCGTTACTTTCGTAAACTCTGGACTGTAGGTCGCAGTCACCGGGGTACCGTTCTTATCCACCCGTTTCACTGTGACTGGAGTTGGGTTTCCAACAAACTGTTTGTCTGGAGTGAAAGTTACAGTTCCGTCTGGTGCAATCGTGTAGGTTCCTTGACCTGAAATCACTTTTTCCTTGCTTCCATCTGCGAAGGTTGGTTCAACTGCTTCATCGATTGGAACAAGTGGGTCACCACCTTGAAAGCTTGGAGTGCCTGTTTGTGGAACACCCTGAGGACCTGTGCTGGTTGCGTTAGTGCTGGTTGGGGTTACTTCTTTCACCACCGCTT
>NZ_AJRC02000059.1:0-2561 GCF_000298695.2 Streptococcus sp. GMD3S
AATTCAAAACGAAACATAAAGACCTACTGAATATGACCTACGACGAAGCAGTCGATATTAGTTTAGAAGAGATAAAGGTTTTGAAAGCTATTGACGATCCCATCTGGGAAGAATTGGATAGGAAGCGCGAGGAGTATATCCGAATCCATGGAGAGGTAGAGTTGGACGACGAGGAAGAAGAGTGAGATTATATATCAAAAGTGATTTTAAGAAAAAAATAACCTTTACAACAAGAGAGCTTGTTTGGAAGATGTGGTTTAAGGAACGGAATGGCAAGAAAATAAGTTTCTCCAATGTTGGTGATGATGAGATGTTACAGGATGATTTTTACTTTGGTGTTCGGTTACACAAATGGTCTTCAGTTGACGAAAGATGGGATAAGGCTCCTTTTATAATTCCTAGTAATCCTTGGTTGTCTTTGGAATATGAGAATATAACACTTGAATTTGAAAATGATTTTATTACTGATGGGAGAGAACGTGGAGAAAACCTTAGGATTGCTACAACACATACGGATATTTTAACGGTTGATAAACGTGCTATGTATATCATGGCGATCGAGGTGGCTGGTGCAATTGATGGAAAAATTAGCGAGGATGACAAGGAGACCTGGATGGATGTAGAGACTTTTAAGGAGTTGCACAAGGATGTCTTATCACTAAGTTACGATCAAGCAACCGATATCAGCGTGGAGGAACTGAAAAGTTTGAAACCTGTAGAGGAAACTTTGTGGGATGAAGAAGAGCGACTTCGTGAAGAATACATCAAAATCCATGGCGAACGTGTTTATGACGACGAGGACGACGAGTGAGAATTTACATCAAAGGCGATTACACCAAAGAAATTCCATTTGATTACATGGAACTAGCGAAAAGGATGTGGTTTGAAAATTATCAAGGAGAAGGCATCCCTCTCTCCTATTCTGGTTTTCTTAAAATCAGAGATAGGAATGATATAGCCATTCATCTAAAACTAGATAAACAGGATTATGATGAACTTTGGTTGCATGTTCCGATACAAGAAGGGATAAAATATCGCTTTTTTTCACAAATTGATGAAGAACTAAATTTAGATTATGAAGATGCTTATGTAACAGATTTTCGCGAAAATGGAGACTGTTTACGTTTGGCCTCTACCCATCTTGAACTTCTCACACTTGATAAAAGAGCGTTCTATATCATGGCCATTGAGATTGCCACAATCTTTAATGGACAAATTAGTGAAGATGACAAGAAAACATGGCTGACAATCGAGGAATTCAAGAAAAATCACCAAGATATCTTATCTTTAACCTTTGATGAAGCAAATGAGATGAGTTTGGAAGAAATTCAAACGATTGATGCTATTGACGATCCCATCTGGGAAGAATTGGATAAGAAGCGTGAGGAGTACATCCAAATCCATGGTGAACGTGTGTTTGACGACGAGGAAGACGAGTGAGACTATATATCAAAAGTGACTTTAAGAAAAAAATAACATTTACCACTAGAGAGCTTGTTTGGAAAATGTGGTTTAAAGAAAGAAATGGTCAAAAAATAAGTTTCTCAAATGTCGGGGATGATGAGATGTTGCAAAATGACTTCTATTTATCTTTGAGGTTAGATAAGTGGGGAGCAAGTGGCTCTCGTTGGAAAGATGCCAAGGTTAAAGGTGGCAGTGCAATAAATTCCCAAAAATATGAAAATATTGATTTGGATTATGAGGGAAGTTATGAAAGCGACGGTAGAGAAAAGGGAAAATATCTAAGAATCGCTTCTAATTATTTGGATGTTTTAACAGTTGATAAACGTGCTATGTATATTATGGCGCTTGAAATTGCGATTGCTATTGATGGACAAATTAGTGAAGATGATAAGAAAACATGGCTAACAATCGAGGAATTCAAGGAAAAGTACCAAGATATCTTATCTCTAACCTTTGATGAAGCAAATGAGATGAGTTTGGAAGAAATTCAAACGATTGATGCTATTGATGATCCCATCTGGGAAGAATTGGATAGGAAGCGTGAGGAGTACATCCAAATCCATGGTGAACGAGTTTATGACGATGAGGAAGACGAGTGAGACTATATCTTAAAGGTAACTACGAAACTAGTATATACCAAACCTGTATAGAATTTCCTTGGAAAATGTGGTTCAAAGAACGCAAAGGTGTGGAAGTTGGTTTTTCTTACGCACGTGATGATGATTTCTATTTTAGCGTTAGTTTGGACAAATTTTCTTCAAATGATGAACGTTGGGGGGTGACTGGTTTTAAAATAGGAGATAATCCGTGGAATTCATTTAAATACGAGTATCTAATATTGGATTTTGAAGATTCCTATGAAAGCGATGAGCGTGAGAAAGGTAATTATTTGCGAATTATTTCCACTCATCTAGATATTTTAACGGTTGACAAGCGTGCTCTTTATATCATGGCGATTGAGGTAGCATCTGTCATTGACGGCCAAATCAGCGAAGACGACAAAGAAACATGGCTGAGTGTTGAAGAATTCAAAACGAAACATAAAGACCTACTGAATATGACCTACGACGAAGCAGTCGATATTAGTTTAGAAGAGA
>NZ_AJRC02000058.1:0-3055 GCF_000298695.2 Streptococcus sp. GMD3S
TCTGTTTAGAATGGTAAATCTACCTCTAAATTATAGTCTGATACGAAAGTTCTAGGGTGCTTTTTCTAACAGTTACTAGAATCTTGATAGAAATTCAATTTTCTTCTTGACTCTGACCTTAGGTAAGGGATTATACTAATAATAGATAAGAAAGGAGATTACTATGCAAATCAATATGATTCGTTCAGATGAAGTTTACCAAGAGATGCTCGAGCTTCCTTTGGAAAAGAGAGAGGGCTGTTTTCGAGCTAAAATATTAGCACCTTTTGCTACGAAATACCAAACTCAACATATTCCTCTGAAAGCCAAGTATCCCGGAGGATTTGATGCTTTGTTCCTACTTGGTTTTATGAATCAGCTACCCGGAACTCTGTCAGAGAAGGATAGACCAGCTATCGACGCTCTGAGCTCTGATCAACTCTGGCAAGACTGCCAGAATACCATCAAGAGGAGTATTGGTCTTTTTGAGCAGGCTGGCTATGACTTAGAGGTTGAGGATTACCATTTTACTATTTTATTGGGCAACCCTGAAAAGCCCATGTTACAGCTCAATAAGGGTTATAGTGGAGATGGTGGAATTCCAGGCTACCTCATGCTTAGTCTGCTACCAAATGACTATACTTTACCCCGTGTGCAGGCGGCGTTAGCCCATGAGTGCAATCACAATGTCCGCTTTCAATTTGTCAAATGGAACCAGCAGACGACACTAGCAGACTGGGTAGTCAGTGAAGGATTGGCAGAGTTTTTTGCTGCTGAGCTCTATGGCAAAGATCTCATTGGGCCTTGGGTTACTTCAACCAGTCCAGAGCAGTTAGAAGAGATTAAGCCCATCATCTCAAGTCAGCTTCAGCTAACGGGGATGGCGGAAATGGCACCATATCTCTACGGTGATGAAATAGCTAAGATACAGGGTCAGATACCAGTTGGAATGCCTTATGCTGCGGGCTATGCTTATGGCTATCATCTGATACAAGCCTATCTGAAAATGACTGGCAAAACTATTATTGAAGCAACTGTGACACCAACGGAACAGATTTTAGAGGCGACTAAAGATTTTTGGAAATGACACTTTTGCTTGAAAATCTGCCAGAGTCTGATATAATGAAAGTAATTTTTGGAGGTGACTATATGCACTATAAAAGAGTTGAATTAAAAGTTACAAATCAAGGTATCCATGAGCGCAAGATCTTTCAAGGTGTTAAGATTTTCAGTCGTAGCAAGTTGTCCAAAGATCAGAAAAGTATTCTAACACAGAAGCTTTACCTGACACCGAAGCAAAACATTGTTTACTATCAACGGAAAGATATCAACTATGACCAGAACTGGCATCATAATAAGGACTATTATGAGCTAGCTTATGGCCAGTTGGACAGAGAGACGGTTTTTAAGGTTTGCCAAGATTTTGACGACCTGACTCCTTTTATAGAGGATGAGCTGCTGGAGAAGCTAAAAGAAAAGCGGTCAGCAGGCAAATTTTTTGAAAAATTAGATATATAAAAATCCGACTGCTTTCATAAGCAGTCGGATTTCTCTAATTTATAGTTTGATAATTTTTCATAAGGGAAAATAGATCTATTTTTATCATGAACAGCTAACTTAGTTAGAAATTGTAGAAACAGTATAGTTGAAATCTATGAAGAATAAGTGTATAATCAAAAAAATGATTGAGTGCTCACTCAATTTTGTAGATGTGTAAAGGAGTTCATACAATGGTTGTTCAAGCAATACAATATAGTCGTTTCGGTGATGAAGAAGTGTTAGATTTAGTGAACATTAAATCTGATTCTTTGAAACTGAATCAAGTGAGGGTAGAAGTTCATGCAGTTGGTTTAAATCCTATTGATTATAAGACTTTTGAAGGTGCAAAGCCACTCCGATTTCTATCTTTTATGACAAAACTCAGGAAGCCAAGTCGTTGGTTTGAGTCAAAATCATCTCTTTTTCCAAGAGGTGTTGGTCGGGATTTTGCTGGAGTTATCACAGAAGTTGGTGAAGGAGTAAATCGGTTTGCAGTAGGGGATAAGGTTTTTGGAACAATGATCAGTGACCCTGGATTGGGTACCAAGAGGGGAGCTTTGGCAACAGAAGTTTGTGTCAATGAATCAGAAATTGTGTTGAAACCAGAGATGATTGATATGAACCATGCAGCTACTATGGGTGTAGCCTCTCTAACAGTGGGAGGTGCTTTTAGAAAGATTGATCTAAACTCTAAAGATGTTGTAGTTATTTCAGCAGCAGCAGGTGGTATTGGAAGTATCGCAGTACAGTATGCAGTTGCTAAAGGTGCGACAGTTATTGGAATTGCAAGTAAGAAAAATTCAGATTATCTAAAGTCCTTAGGTGCCATACCAGTAGCTTACGAAGGAAACATCCAGAATGCTCTTCTATCAGCAAGTCCAACGCCGATTACAAAGTTCTTGGATTGCTATGGAAGTGATTATGTTAAATTGGCTTTCAGTTTGGGATTGAAGGGCACTGCTATTGGAACGTTAGTACCTTCACCATATGTTATGATAAGAGGTGCTCAGTTCACGGGTCCGAGACATTCCACATATGATGATTTTAGAGTTCTAGCGGAAATGGTCTCAGATGGGAAGGTTCGGCTGAATATTGATCAGGTTTATGATTTTTCTCTAAAGTCTGTTAGAGAGGCATATCGTAGTCTGAAGTCGGGACACACTCGAGGTAAGAAGGTTATAAAAGTAAGAGAGTAGCAGAGAGGTGCCAGCAATGGAAAGTTTAGAACAAAAGTATGCTCAGACATTAGAAAATAGCAACTTGAGTTTAAAACAACGTCAAGTATTATTATCAAGTCTAAAGCTATTTTCAGAAATTGGCTTTGAAAATACAACAGCCAGCCTTATTGCTAAGGAGGCTGGAGTTTCAGAAGGGACCGTTTTTAGTTACTTTAAGACCAAGGAAGGCATCTTAGAGGCTATTCTGTCAACTTTTCTCGAACAGGTTATTCCAGATGTAATTGCTGATTTTTCTGAGAAGAAATTTACAGCAAGCCAAGAGAGTTTTCCAGTGTTTTTGAGAAGCATTGTTCGAGATA
>NZ_AJRC02000057.1:0-4696 GCF_000298695.2 Streptococcus sp. GMD3S
GTGTGGTCATCGAGGAATTCCTTGACGGAGAAGAGTTCTCTCTCTTTGCCTTTGTCAATGGGGACAAGTTCTACATCATGCCAACGGCTCAGGACCATAAACGTGCCTATGACGGCGACAAGGGCCCTAACACGGGTGGTATGGGAGCTTATGCGCCAGTTCCTCACTTGCCACAGAGCGTGGTTGATACGGCGGTTGAGACTATTGTCAAGCCAGTTCTTAAAGGAATGATAAAAGAAGGTCGTCCGTATCTTGGTGTCCTTTACGCAGGGCTTATTTTGACTGCTGACGGTCCGAAGGTTATAGAGTTTAACGCTCGATTTGGAGATCCCGAAACTCAGATTATCTTGCCTCGTTTGACATCTGACTTTGCGCAAAATATCACGGATATTCTCGATGGCAAGGAGCCAAACATCACGTGGACGGACAAGGGTGTGACTCTGGGTGTGGTTGTCGCATCCCAGGGCTACCCGCTAGACTATGAAAAAGGTGTTAAGCTTCCATCCAAGACCGAAGGCGACATTATCACCTACTATGCTGGAGCTAAGTTTGCGGAAAATAGCAGAGCGCTGCTATCAAATGGTGGACGTGTCTATATGCTCGTCACCACAGCAGATACCGTCAAAGAAGCCCAAGAAACCATCTACCAAGAACTCTCCCAACAAAAAACAGAAGGCCTCTTTTACCGAACAGATATCGGAAGCAAGGCCATAAAAGATTAACAGACATATTTGCCATGGCGAGCGAAAGCGAGCCACTATAGAATAATCGTCGCAGTAGTGGAACTCCTAGTAGCTTTGCTACTAGGAGCGGAAAACTGGAGACCTAGGCTCCAGTTTTAGTAATGGAACGCCACAAGCGTTCGCTTACGTCCGCACTACATTAGACGATTATTAAAAAGAAAAATAAAAATTCACAAAATACGTTAATGGTCGTATGGTTTGCGAGCATTAGCGAGCTAATATAGAGCAATCACCGCCGTTGTGAAAGAAGGCTTGGCTTTGTTAGCCAAGCCTTCAGGGAAATCGGAAGACCTTGGGCTTCCGATTTAGGCATGAGACACCTTTGGTGGCTGCTGCCGTCCCTCACAACCTAAGGTGATTGTTGAAAGGAAGAAAAAGGAGAAGAAATGAAACCAGTAATTTCCATTATTATGGGCTCAAAATCCGACTGGGCAACCATGCAAAAAACCGCCGAAGTCCTAGACCGCTTCGGTGTAGCCTACGAAAAGAAGGTTGTCTCTGCCCACCGGACACCAGATCTCATGTTCAGACATGCGGAGGAAGCTCGTAGCCGTGGTATCAAGGTCATTATCGCAGGTGCAGGTGGGGCAGCCCATTTGCCAGGTATGGTTGCAGCTAAAACAACCCTTCCTGTCATCGGTGTACCTGTCAAATCTCGTGCTCTTAGTGGTGTAGACTCGCTCTACTCTATCGTACAGATGCCGGGTGGTGTGCCTGTTGCGACTATGGCTATCGGTGAAGCTGGAGCGACAAATGCGGCCCTCTTTGCCCTCCGTCTCCTTTCAGTAGAGGACCTGGTTATTGCGACAGCTTTGGCTGATTTCGCAGAAGAGCAAGGAAAAATAGCAGAGGAGTCTACAAATGAGCTCATCTAAAACAATCGGAATTATCGGTGGTGGTCAGCTGGGTCAGATGATGGCCATTTCTGCTATCTACATGGGGTACAAGGTTATCGCGCTGGATCCTGCGGCGGATTGTCCAGCCTCCCGTGTGGCGGAAATCATCGTAGCTCCTTATAATGATGTGGACGCCCTTCGTCAGTTGGCGGATCGATGTGATGTTCTCACTTATGAATTTGAAAATGTCGACGCCGATGGTTTGGATGCCGTTATCAAGGATGGACAACTCCCACAAGGAACTGACTTGCTCCGCATTTCTCAAAATCGCATCTTTGAAAAGGACTTTCTCGCAAACAAGGCCCAAGTCACTGTGGCACCCTACAAGGTTGTGACTTCAAGTCAAGACTTGGCAGATATCGACCTGTCGAAAAACTATGTCCTTAAGACTGCGACCGGTGGCTACGATGGGCATGGGCAAAAGGTCATTCGCTCAGAAGCAGAATTGGAAGAAGCCTATGCACTCGCTGACTCAGCAGACTGTGTCTTGGAAGAATTTGTTAACTTCGACCTTGAAATTTCTGTCATCGTATCAGGAAATGGTAAGGATGTGACGGCTTTCCCAGTTCAGGAAAATATTCATCGCAACAACATTCTTTCAAAAACCATTGTGCCAGCTCGCATTTCGGAAAGTTTAGCTGAGAAAGCCAAAGCTATGGCCGTGCGAATCGCAGAACAACTGAACCTTTCTGGAACGCTATGCGTGGAAATGTTTGCGACGGCTGATAATATCATCGTCAACGAGATTGCCCCACGTCCACATAATTCAGGCCACTACTCGATTGAAGCCTGTGACTTCTCGCAGTTTGATACCCATATTCTCGGTGTTCTGGGAGCACCATTGCCAGCTATCCACCTGCATGCCCCAGCCGTCATGCTCAATGTCCTCGGCCAGCACGTCGAGGCTGCAGAAACATATGTCACAGAAAATCCAAGCGCCCACCTCCACATGTATGGTAAAATAGAAGCAAAGCACAACCGCAAGATGGGACACGTGACCTTGTTTAGTGATGTACCGGATAGTGTGGTTGAGTTTGGGAAAGGGATTGATTTTTGAAATGACAGAAGAATTTGATGAATCATTAGATGTATATGATGCTGCGGATATTTGGTTATCTAACGGAATGGATGAAGATTACACATTTGGTTATTCGGAAGAAGAACTTAGACGTGCCTTGGAAGATTAGTTTATACAATATAAAGGATACACAATGTCAAAAGAAATTTTTAATTCTAAAGAAACTCTTCTTGCTGCGGGAGAAATTATTACCATTTCAGAAAAAATTGCTCAAGGCAAATTGACTAAGATAACTGAAATTGAAGATGAAAAAATTCGTGAACTCATTGAGAATGGAATTAAATATAGTAAATCTAATGCTGATAAAATTGGTGGTGCTTTAGGTGCCACTGCTGGAGGAGGTTTAGGTGTTGTTAGTGGGTTTGGTCTTATTACTTTAATGGCTGCTGAAGGAACAGCTGGGGCAGCAGTAGTTACTAGTGGTTTAGCGGGTATAGGAGCTGTATTTGGCGGAGGAATGTTAGCAGGTCTGGGAACGATATTGGTTATTCCAGCTGCATTAGCTGCAGTCGGAGGAATAGTTGGTTTGATACTTTCTTCTAAAAATAAAGTTAGTAGAAATGAGGCAAAAAAAGAACTTCTTTCTGAGGCAGCAAGGATTTTAATAGATTTGAAAATAAAAGTTCAGGAAGTGAATAGTGAGTTTGTGCTAGGTGCTCTATTAACACTTAAAGCATTGATAAATGATTTGAATAGAGATTTAGAAAATTAGAACAAAGCAGTAGTGACCGTAGGTCACTCACCAGATGTTTCACGCCGTGGGGAGAGCGTAAGCGACGGAATTGTTGAGACCTTAGGCTCAACAATTAGCCATGAAACCGAAGGTTTGCTGGCGTCCGCCCCACCTAAGTGAAACATCAAAAAGAAAGGATTTAAACAAAAATGATCAACCGTTACTCTCGCCCTGAGATGGCGAATATTTGGAGTGAAGAAAATAAATACCGTGCTTGGCTTGAGGTGGAAATCTTGGCTGACGAGGCATGGGCTGAGTTGGGAGAAATCCCTAAGGAAGATGTGGCTTTGATTCGTGAAAAGGCTGACTTTGACATCGACCGTATTTTGGAGATTGAGCAAGAGACTCGTCACGATGTGGTGGCTTTCACGCGTGCGGTTTCTGAGACTCTTGGTGAAGAGCGCAAGTGGGTTCACTATGGTTTGACTTCTACCGACGTGGTGGATACTGCCTACGGTTACCTCTACAAGCAGGCCAACGACATTATCCGTCGTGACCTTGAAAACTTCACCAACATCATCGCTGACAAGGCCAAGGAGCACAAGTTCACCATCATGATGGGGCGTACCCACGGTGTGCATGCGGAACCGACGACTTTTGGTCTTAAATTGGCAACATGGTACAGCGAAATGAAGCGCAACATCGAGCGTTTCGAACATGCGGCTGCTGGTGTGGAAGCTGGTAAGATTTCTGGTGCGGTTGGTAACTTTGCCAACATCCCACCATTCGTTGAAAAATACGTCTGCGACAAACTCGGTATCCGTGCTCAAGAAATCTCTACACAGGTGCTTCCTCGTGACCTTCACGCTGAGTACTTCGCAGTTCTTGCCAGCATCGCAACTTCTATCGAGCGTATGGCGACTGAAATTCGTGGTCTTCAAAAATCTGAGCAACGCGAAGTAGAAGAGTTCTTTGCCAAAGGTCAAAAAGGGTCTTCAGCCATGCCTCACAAACGCAACCCTATCGGTTCTGAAAACATGACAGGTCTTGCGCGTGTTATCCGTGGTCACATGGTGACGGCCTATGAAAACGTAGCCCTTTGGCACGAACGTGACATCTCTCACTCATCAGCTGAGCGCATCATCACACCAGATACGACTATTTTGATCGACTACATGCTCAACCGTTTCGGAAATATCGTCAAGAATTTGACGGTCTTCCCAGAAAACATGATCCGCAACATGAACTCAACTTTCGGTCTTATCTTTAGCCAACGTGCGATGTTGACCTTGATTGAAAAAGGCAT
>NZ_AJRC02000056.1:0-5241 GCF_000298695.2 Streptococcus sp. GMD3S
AGCTAAGCGACTTCCATATCTCACAGGGGGCAACCCCCAACTACTTCCGGCGTTCTAGGGCTTAACTACTGTGTTCGGCATGGGTACAGGTGTATCTCCTAGGCTATCGTCACTTAACTCTGAGTAATACCTACTCAAAATTGAATATCTATCAAATACCAAGAAAACCTCACACTTCGTATTCTCAGTTACTTTGGATAAGTCCTCGAGCTATTAGTATTAGTCCGCTACATGTGTCGCCACACTTCCACTTCTAACCTATCTACCTGATCATCTCTCAGGGCTCTTACTGATATAAAATCATGGGAAATCTCATCTTGAGGTGGGTTTCACACTTAGATGCTTTCAGCGTTTATCCCTTCCCTACATAGCTACCCAGCGATGCCTTTGGCAAGACAACTGGTACACCAGCGGTAAGTCCACTCTGGTCCTCTCGTACTAGGAGCAGATCCTCTCAAATTTCCTACGCCCGCGACGGATAGGGACCGAACTGTCTCACGACGTTCTGAACCCAGCTCGCGTGCCGCTTTAATGGGCGAACAGCCCAACCCTTGGGACCGACTACAGCCCCAGGATGCGACGAGCCGACATCGAGGTGCCAAACCTCCCCGTCGATGTGAACTCTTGGGGGAGATAAGCCTGTTATCCCCAGGGTAGCTTTTATCCGTTGAGCGATGGCCCTTCCATACGGAACCACCGGATCACTAAGCCCGACTTTCGTCCCTGCTCGAGTTGTAGCTCTCGCAGTCAAGCTCCCTTATACCTTTACACTCTGCGAATGATTTCCAACCATTCTGAGGGAACCTTTGGGCGCCTCCGTTACCTTTTAGGAGGCGACCGCCCCAGTCAAACTGCCCGTCAGACACTGTCTCCGATAGGGATAACCTATCCGGGTTAGAGTGGCCATAACACAAGGGTAGTATCCCAACAACGTCTCCTTCGAAACTGGCGTCCCGATCTCATAGACTCCTACCTATCCTGTACATGTGGTACAGACACTCAATATCAAACTGCAGTAAAGCTCCATGGGGTCTTTCCGTCCTGTCGCGGGTAACCTGCATCTTCACAGGTACTAAAATTTCACCGAGTCTCTCGTTGAGACAGTGCCCAAATCATTACGCCTTTCGTGCGGGTCGGAACTTACCCGACAAGGAATTTCGCTACCTTAGGACCGTTATAGTTACGGCCGCCGTTTACTGGGGCTTCAATTCATACCTTCGGATTACTCCTAAGCACTCCTCTTAACCTTCCAGCACCGGGCAGGCGTCACCCCCTATACATCATCTTACGATTTAGCAGAGAGCTGTGTTTTTGATAAACAGTTGCTTGGGCCTATTCACTGCGGCTGACCTAAAGTCAGCACCCCTTCTCCCGAAGTTACGGGGTCATTTTGCCGAGTTCCTTAACGAGAGTTCTCTCGCTCACCTGAGGCTACTCGCCTCGACTACCTGTGTCGGTTTGCGGTACGGGTAGAGTATGTTTAAACGCTAGAAGCTTTTCTTGGCAGTGTGACGTCACTAACTTCGCTACTAAACTTCGCTCCCCATCACAGCTCAATGTTATAGATATAAGCATTTGACTCATATCACACCTCACTGATTAGACAGACACTTCCATTCGTCTGCTTTAGTTAGCCTACTGCGTCCCTCCATCACTACATACTCTAGTACAGGAATATCAACCTGTTGTCCATCGGATACACCTTTCGGTCTCTCCTTAGGTCCCGACTAACCCAGGGCGGACGAGCCTTCCCCTGGAAACCTTAGTCTTACGGTGGACAGGATTCTCACCTGTCTTTCGCTACTCATACCGGCATTCTCACTTCTATGCGTTCCAGCACTCCTCACGGTATACCTTCTTCACACATAGAACGCTCTCCTACCATACCTATAAAGGTATCCACAGCTTCGGTAAATTGTTTTAGCCCCGGTACATTTTCGGCGCAGGGTCACTCGACTAGTGAGCTATTACGCACTCTTTGAATGAATAGCTGCTTCTAAGCTAACATCCTAGTTGTCTGTGCAACCCCACATCCTTTTCCACTTAACAATTATTTTGGGACCTTAGCTGGTGGTCTGGGCTGTTTCCCTTTCGACTACGGATCTTAGCACTCGCAGTCTGACTGCCGACCATAATTCATTGGCATTCGGAGTTTATCTGAGATTGGTAATCCGGGATGGACCCCTCACCCAAACAGTGCTCTACCTCCAAGAATCTTGATGTCGACGCTAGCCCTAAAGCTATTTCGGAGAGAACCAGCTATCTCCAAGTTCGTTTGGAATTTCTCCGCTACCCACAAGTCATCCAAGCACTTTTCAACGTGCCCTGGTTCGGTCCTCCAGTGCGTCTTACCGCACCTTCAACCTGCTCATGGGTAGGTCACATGGTTTCGGGTCTACGACATGATACTAAGGCGCCCTATTCAGACTCGGTTTCCCTGCGGCTCCGTCTCTTCAACTTAACCTCGCATCATATCGTAACTCGCCGGTTCATTCTACAAAAGGCACGCTCTCACCCATTAACGGGCTCGAACTTGTTGTAGGCACACGGTTTCAGGTTCTATTTCACTCCCCTCCCGGGGTGCTTTTCACCTTTCCCTCACGGTACTGGTTCACTATCGGTCACTAGGGAGTATTTAGGGTTGGGAGATGGTCCTCCCAGATTCCGACGGGATTTCTCGTGTCCCGCCGTACTCAGGATACTGCTAGGTACAAAGACTATTTTAAATACGAGGCTATTACTCTCTTTGGCTGATCTTCCCAAATCATTCTTCTATAGTCTTTGAGTCCACATTGCAGTCCTACAACCCCGAAGAGTAAACTCTTCGGTTTGCCCTCCTGCCGTTTCGCTCGCCGCTACTAAGGCAATCGCTTTTGCTTTCTCTTCCTGCAGCTACTTAGATGTTTCAGTTCACTGCGTCTTCCTCCTCACATCCTTAACAGATGCGGGTAACAGGTAGTACCTGTTGGGTTCCCCCATTCGGAAATCCCTGGATCATCGCTTACTTACAGCTACCCAAGGCATATCGTCGTTTGTCACGTCCTTCTTCGGCTCCTAGTGCCAAGGCATCCACCGTGCGCCCTTATTAACTTAACCTTATTTTTTGACCTTTCAGTCATAAACTCTTTTAATACTACAGCGTTTCGGTTTATTTTCTTGTTACTATTTGATATAGATATTCAATTTTCAATGTGCATTACTTGGTGATCTCTCACCAATGGAGCCTAGCGGGATCGAACCGCTGACCTCCTGCGTGCAAAGCAGGCGCTCTCCCAGCTGAGCTAAGGCCCCACAAGACCTCTCAAGACTAAACAAGACCAATGTGCAGTTCCTTATCCTTAGAAAGGAGGTGATCCAGCCGCACCTTCCGATACGGCTACCTTGTTACGACTTCACCCCAATCATCTATCCCACCTTAGGCGGCTGGCTCCTAAAAGGTTACCTCACCGACTTCGGGTGTTACAAACTCTCGTGGTGTGACGGGCGGTGTGTACAAGGCCCGGGAACGTATTCACCGCGGCGTGCTGATCCGCGATTACTAGCGATTCCGACTTCATGTAGGCGAGTTGCAGCCTACAATCCGAACTGAGACTGGCTTTAAGAGATTAGCTTGCCGTCACCGGCTTGCGACTCGTTGTACCAGCCATTGTAGCACGTGTGTAGCCCAGGTCATAAGGGGCATGATGATTTGACGTCATCCCCACCTTCCTCCGGTTTATTACCGGCAGTCTCGCTAGAGTGCCCAACTGAATGATGGCAACTAACAATAGGGGTTGCGCTCGTTGCGGGACTTAACCCAACATCTCACGACACGAGCTGACGACAACCATGCACCACCTGTCACCTCTGTCCCGAAGGAAAACTCTATCTCTAGAGCGGTCAGAGGGATGTCAAGACCTGGTAAGGTTCTTCGCGTTGCTTCGAATTAAACCACATGCTCCACCGCTTGTGCGGGCCCCCGTCAATTCCTTTGAGTTTCAACCTTGCGGTCGTACTCCCCAGGCGGAGTGCTTAATGCGTTAGCTGCGGCACTAAACCCCGGAAAGGGTCTAACACCTAGCACTCATCGTTTACGGCGTGGACTACCAGGGTATCTAATCCTGTTTGCTCCCCACGCTTTCGAGCCTCAGCGTCAGTTACAAGCCAGAGAGCCGCTTTCGCCACCGGTGTTCCTCCATATATCTACGCATTTCACCGCTACACATGGAATTCCACTCTCCCCTCTTGCACTCAAGTTAAACAGTTTCCAAAGCGTACTATGGTTAAGCCACAGCCTTTAACTTCAGACTTATCTAACCGCCTGCGCTCGCTTTACGCCCAATAAATCCGGACAACGCTCGGGACCTACGTATTACCGCGGCTGCTGGCACGTAGTTAGCCGTCCCTTTCTGGTAAGATACCGTCACAGTGTGAACTTTCCACTCTCACACTCGTTCTTCTCTTACAACAGAGCTTTACGATCCGAAAACCTTCTTCACTCACGCGGCGTTGCTCGGTCAGACTTCCGTCCATTGCCGAAGATTCCCTACTGCTGCCTCCCGTAGGAGTCTGGGCCGTGTCTCAGTCCCAGTGTGGCCGATCACCCTCTCAGGTCGGCTATGTATCGTTGCCTTGGTGAGCCGTTACCTCACCAACTAGCTAATACAACGCAGGTCCATCTGGTAGTGATGCAATTGCACCTTTTAAGCAAATGTCATGCAACATCTACTCTTATGCGGTATTAGCTATCGTTTCCAATAGTTATCCCCCGCTACCAGGCAGGTTACCTACGCGTTACTCACCCGTTCGCAACTCATCCAGAGAAGCAAGCTCCTCCTTCAGCGTTCTACTTGCATGTATTAGGCACGCCGCCAGCGTTCGTCCTGAGCCAGGATCAAACTCTCATTAAAAGTTTGAGTTCTCACTCATTTCTGTCACTGACAGATTTATTGTTTTTTTCATTGTTCAGTACTATAACCTTAGTTATAGTGCCCTGCACATTGGTTCGTCTTGTTCAGTTTTCAAAGGTCTTTGTCACTCAATCTCTCTCAAGCGACAACTATATTAGTATATCACAGCCATCTGTCTCTGTCAACAGATTTTTTAAACTTTTTTCAAGTTTTTTTAGCCGCAATACACCATAGTCCGTACGGGATTCGAACCCGTGTTACCGCCGTGAAAAGGCGGTGTCTTAACCCCTTGACCAACGGACCTGAGCTTTTCAACTCTTTCTATTATACCTACTTTTTTACCTTTGTCAAG
>NZ_AJRC02000055.1:0-5317 GCF_000298695.2 Streptococcus sp. GMD3S
TATATACATTATTTTTAAGTTTTGTTTTAGGGCTTCTTTACCGTCAAACGAAATCTGTGGGATACTGTGTATTATTTCATGCATTCGCAAATTTGTTAAATCTCTATTTTGTGTTAAAAATTAATCTTATTTTTATTATCATTTTTATTGGTTATTTGATTTATACTATATTGGCGAGTAATAGAATTAGTAAGGAAACAACATTTTAAAATTTAGATCAGGATATCCATTATTGAAAGTAACGTGTGATCATTCTAGATAATCAATGTTAGAGACTTTTCTATTTGATGAGACATCACTGCTTGTACGAGCTGATTAAACATGGGTGTAGCTAGTGAAAGTTCTACAGTAAGGAGTTTAAACATGAAATTCCATGAATTTGGTGATAAGAATTTGCCTCCTATTTTACTGATACATGGTGGTGGAAGTTCTTGGTGGAATTATCTTCGTCAAGCACGAATCTTGTCAGAAGAATACCGTGTTATTCTACCCACTTTGAATGGCCACGGCGAGGAATATCAAGTTGATTATGTTTCTACTGAAGATTCTGCTTTGGAGATTCTGGACTATATCAAAGCAAACTGTGGTGGGAAATTGTTTGCAATCGGTGGTGTTTCGCTTGGTGGTCAAATTGCTATGGAGCTTTTGTCTTTAGACAGTGAAATTGCTGAGAAGGCCATCATAGATGGAAGCCTCTGCATTCCTCAACTAAGGTTAGCTAAAATCAGCATCTTTCTAGTGTCTCTATTTGGTAAACTGATGTTCAATAAATTCTCTTGCAAACTTCAGTTAAGCATGATGAACAAATTCTATCCTAAACTGGCTTATCCAGAGGAAATAAAAACTTATTATTTGGAGGATTTGCCAAGGACGCCTATCAAAACATTGGTGACCATTTACAAAAACTATATGGGATGTTACAAGCTGAAAGATATGATTTCTGCTAGCAAGGCTCAGGTTCTGTATATTTATGGTGAAAAAGAATTGAACTGTGTGAAAGAATCAGCGAAATTATTTCATCAGCTACATTCAAATACAATTTTGTATGAAGCAAAGGGCTATAATCACGGCTATTTATCAGCTTACCTGCCTTATGAGTGGATTGATTTGGTGGTGCCATTTTTAAAGAGTGACTCATTAGAAATGTGTAACGAATCTGATATGCCATAAGGAGGAAACGGATGCTAGGAGCAATTATTGGAGACATTGTAGGTTCTGTTTACGAATGGAACAATATCAAAACGAAGGATTTTCCTTTATTTTGTGAGGATTGTTTTTTCACGGATGATACGGTAAGTTCGAACCGCTGAGTGTGTGAGTTTGTTAGTGAAACGTAGTTAATCCTCAAAATAAAGAAACTAAAACTCCATTATTTTGAGATGAAAACCTAAACTGTTTTTAAGGAGGTGAAATATTGATAGAAAGCAGACCTATGTTTGAAAAAATCTCATCCTTTGATGAATTTAATAAATATTACTGGTATCGTGATGAACTTTCACAGATATGCAGGTCATTAGGACTTGAATATAGAGGTACAAAACAGGAACTCAATGATATTATTGAGCAGTACTTCAAGGGGAATTTGATTAAAAAGTCATCAGTAAAAAAAAATAAGAAACGAGTAGAAGTCGTTACCTTAGATTCGCCCTTACTTGAATGTGGATTCTCCTTTAATGCACACTTTAGAGAATATTTCTCAACTTTAACAGGTGTTTCGCCCTTTAAATTTACTGCTGATATGGCTACAGCTTGGAGAAAAGTAAAAAAAGAAAATGATTTGAATTTCACAATCCAAGATATGCTAAAAGTCTATTATGGAGATTCAGATTATGCCAAGTATGATCATTCGGTTTGTCAATGGAATCAATTTCTAAAGGATTTCTGTGCAGACGAAAATAGTGCCAACTACTCTAATAAACTAAAAGTAGCTTCTATTCTTTGGAAAGAAGTTAGAAATTCAAGTAATGCAAAAATTTATTCAAAGAATCTTTTAACTAAATATGCTGATAAAATAGACGAGTATGTCAAGTAGAAATGTCAGTCTAAACTAATAGTTTGTAAGGAGGAATACCATGCTAGGAGCAATAGTTGGAGATATTGTAGGTTCAGTTTATGAATGGAACAATATCAAAACGAAAGACTTTCCATTATTTCGGAAAGACTGCTTTTTTACAGATGATACGGTAAGTTCGAACCGCTGAGTGTCTGAGTTTGTTAGTGAAACGTAGCTAATCCTCTCACCTTTTCATTTTAACGCAAGAAGGCTTCAAAGCTCCACTGGAGCTTTGAACTCCCCGAACCTTTTGAGTTTCACAAACGCATCATGTTGAGGCGGTAAGTCTATTAGTGAAGAGTAATTAATTTTCAGAAGGCTTCCTGCTTTTTTAATCCTACGGACGAAAAATACGGCAAAACCTTATTTTATACAGTAAATTTTCTAACGTTAGAAAAATAGATTTGATGCATTTAGATAAACAAATTATAAATAGGAGAATCGAATGTTTAATTTTTTTAAAAAGAAAGATCCTAAAAACCTCGAAATCAATTT
Organism: Streptococcus sp. GMD3S; assembly: GCF_000298695.2. GTDB lineage: Bacteria > Bacillota > Bacilli > Lactobacillales > Streptococcaceae > Streptococcus. The sequence goes on from NZ_AJRC02000055.1 coordinate 2,549, forward strand.
TCATGACAATTCAATGGTAATGAACGGAACCAGCTTGTCTTTTCCTTTATCTTTGAAAGATATTGAGGCCGTGTTAGGAAAGCCTGATCAGGTTGTCAAAAAAGAAAGTAAATACATAAAGTACGTTTACGACAATGCTGGTATTGTATTTGAACATTCGTCTTCTATCCGGAATCATTTAAAGAAATGCAGGGTCTATATTGATGATGAGCATCTACTTTCTACAATCAGTTTCTACTATGGTGATGTTGTAAAACCTATGTTTGGAGAAGAAGAATTACCCAAGATGCCTTGTCAAGCCGTAGTATCCACTGATGGGAAGCCTCCCTATTTTCTTTATGATAGACACAGAACTGGGGATTTCAATTTTATTTTATGGACCCCTCATGGAACCAATTTTAATGGAAGACCAGATGTAATGAGATATCCACTCACCATTTCTTACTATCCAGAAATCAAGCATGAACGTCAAAAATCAAATCCAAAAGTTGTTCAAGAAAAATATCTTCATTTTGATAATCTGAATTTTAAACTAGCTATTATCCAAGTATTGATGTATGATTTAGATATTTTAAAGCCAGCTTTTGATATTTTTGATTTTTCAGAGGAATTTAGCGAGTTGGATATTGATACAGAAAGTACAGAACTTGTAGAGCCTGCCTTAGAATACTTTAAAAATCTTCAGATTTCACAGAAGTATGCAAGTCTTGTAAAAGAGATTGATATGGATGGCGGTAATGAAATTTTTATGAATCTGATTCCTCAGTGGGATGGTGAGGATAGTACTTTTGATTTGAATGAGGTTAGTTTGGTTGAATTAAAGCAGTTCCCAAATTTAAAACAAGCGACAATCATGTCAAGTAATTTTGAACAAGTTAAGGAAACTTTTGCTAAAGCTGGAGTCGACGTAGAACTAGTGTAAGTTTAACTAAACATTTATAAATTTTTGAAAAAATCTTACTGTTATGACTCGAAAAAAGGATTAAGTAAAATATGAAAAAGTTTAAATGGTGTTTATGGGTAACTGGGGTTCTTGTTATTCTTATGACAGCATCTTCATTGAATGCTTGTAGTTTGGGTGGTGAAACCATTCCCAAAAACAGAACAAGGGAACAGTACGAGTTTGAAAAAACGTTTGATCCTATGTTTAAATTTTTGGAACAAGAGCAGAAGGATTTTAATGGGCTGGAAGCTTATAAAAGCAGCGTCTATATAAAAAATGGTGACGAAGTCAAAAGATGTGAAATCGACCTAGACATTACCAAGGCAGATGGTAAGGGCGACTATAGAATACAAATCGGAGAAAATAAAAAAACGGTTCCCGTTAGTTATTCTAATGGCAAGTTGCATTACGATTCAGCGATAGATCCTTTATTTGATGAAGAAATTCTTAACTTAGTTGTCAAAAGAGATGTTTTTGACTCCTTGAATGTAAAAAGAACGTTAAGAACTGGAACAACAGAGCTTAGTGAAATTATCTACCAGCCAGAAACTCAGTCTGAACTCTTTCAGAAACTGAAAATCAAATATGATCTACCAGAGGAAACTACATGCCAAATCAGGGTAAATTACTCAGATAAAACAAATTATGGGATCACAATACAGTTAACATCGAAAGAGATGTCTGTCAAAATTGGTTTAACTATTATTAAAAAACGGGGCTAACGATTTAGGAATGTTATTGAAAAGAGTTTTTTAACTCTGAGAAGGATTTAAAGGTGACTATGAAGGTAAAATTTAAAGAAACGAATAAAGTATTTTTCAAAATAGTAGAAGTAGAGGGAGAAAAGTATATTCTAGATTTGACGACTGTTAGACCAAAATCCTATTTCTGGGGTTCTCTTCCCGATGAAATTACTGCAAAAATGCAAAAGTTAGATAAAAGAGATATGCGTTTTGAGAGTGTAGCTCCAACTATGAGTAAATCAATTGGGATTGCAATTGGTACAGCAATAGGGGGATCTGGCTATCGGCTTGTGACAAATTTTTTTAGAAACAATGGGATTAGTCATAACCTTCCTTTAAAGATAGGCTTATATGGCCTATTCATTTCCCTAGCTTATCTTGCTTTCTGGTTCATTGCCATAAGAGCTCGTCATAGCGTCCAAAAAAGACTTGAGAATAACGTTACAAATTATAAAATAACCTTTAAACCAGTTGGAAATAAACGTCAATTAAAACATTACAAACTTCTTCCTTTTATCCTTGTTCCGACTCTTGGATGTTTTGTATTTTATCTATATACTGTTAATGGAACAGAGGGAGCCTTACTTGTTATTAATAGTATTCTATTATTGGGATTTTTTACAGTGATTTTAGGCATGTCACCACTCCGAGAAAGTGTCGAAAAGCAAGAGATTATTTTTGATAGAATAGAGAAGTTATAAATTAAGATGAAAGCTGTTTATGATCCTATTTTGCAGGTCACATTGGGCTATTCTATCAGAAAAAATTAGGGAACTGATTAGAGAGCATTTTGTTAGTCAATGACTCATTTAAGGTTCAGAACTGCTCTCGTAATGACATTTTATAATTTAGAAAAGGAGTAAAAATGAATTATTTAGAAATACGCAAGAAATATGGATTTTATAGAAAAGTCGTGATTGTTTTGGCTGTTCTTCTCATTCTTTTTGTAGCTTGGATGGTGAAAGATAGGACTATTCAAACCCTTTGTATTTTATTCATAAATGCACTCTTATTTCTTTTCATTGCACTAATCAGAAGAGGGTATGTAAGGAGTGGTACTAAGTTACTGTATATGGACTTAGA
>NZ_AJRC02000054.1:0-7933 GCF_000298695.2 Streptococcus sp. GMD3S
AATGGGGTACAAAATAGTCAATAATGGGGTACAAAATAGTCAATAATGGGGTACAAAATAGTCAATAATGGGGTACAAAATAGTCAATTATTTATCTGCAAACCCTTGATATTACTGAGTTTCTAAGGTCGACAAAGTATTATAAAGTAATATAAAGTATATTAGAAAGTAAATTAGAAAGTATCTTCTTAAGAAAAAAATCTATATTTTATTTTTAAAAAATAAAAAAATCTTTCACTCAGTTCACTATTTTCTATCTAACCACTTACAAATATATTAGACTAAAATCTAAACTTCAATATCAAATAGGAAGTCAAATACATTTCGCTTCCTATTTTTCTATAGTTTTACATAAGACCCTCTGCATATATGATCGCATCATGAGAAAAACTGAGTTTTTAACGTTTTTTGTACCATCCCACATTTAAGACATCATCAGAAGCCATATTTTGGCCGTTAACAGCATCCTTGAGTATTTACAGTAGTTTTTCCTTTGCTAAACTTATAAAACGCAGTATAGGGCTAAAAATGCATGTTAAAAGAATTTAATCTTTATCATGTGCTCACTGCTAAAGATATACTAAAGAAATTTAGTCAAAAAACTCAGTTTTTCTTGTATTATGGTGTATTATTAAATAATACTGTGTGGTATAATATGTATTATATTAGTTAACGGGGTGAAAGTTTTGACTGAAAAAATGACTGTCCTAAATATCAGGATGAGCGTTGAAGAAAAAGAAGAATTAAAGGAAAGAGCTGCAGAACTTGGAGATTCGATCAGTTCATATGCTAGAAAAGTACTCTTCCAAGAGGATAATACAAGCGACTACGTAGATAATACAAATGTATTACAAGAGAAAGATGAGCGTATATCAGACCTTAAAACTCAAATAGACGACTACAAGAAGCAAATTGAGCAACTGCATACGATTATTTTGGCAACTCAGAAAGATAATCAGTTGCTGATTGAACAGAAAGCGAAGAGATGGTGGAAGTTTTGGGAATAGCTTTGAACATCTCATCTTTTTTAACTTTATATACATAAAAAAGTCCTCGAACAAACAGCTCAAGGACACACTAAATCCCTAGAAGACAACAGTCCTCTAGGGATTTTTACGCTCTTTTTTTGATTAACGAGTATTTTGAGGCTAAATGCCGACTATCCTCGTCGTCCAACTATTCACAAATGAAATATGCTAATACATTTGCCATAACGCTGAAGAAGAGGTCAAATAAGTTGCTCACGACTCTCACTTTCTATCCTGCTCGGTAGGTTGTGATCAATTATCTTAGCTCATTTGCTTTCAATTTCTTTAGGGGGATAGTGGACGTTTTTTCTTTTATATAGATTGGCTAAAATAAATTCATCTGTTTCTTATACGTTTTTCAGAAATTGTATAAATTTCGTTATCACTTCTCTTACCAATAGCAATGACTTCAATAATTTCAATTGCATTGACAGTTTCATGAAAAACAATTCTCAGGCCCAGTTTTTTGTGTTTTAACTTCCTGTAACCTGCTAAATTACCGTGAAGAGCCTCTCCGGCAAGCATTCCTTGATTTTCTAACTTGATAAGTGACTTTTTAACATGAAGACGTTGACTATTATCTAATTTATAAAAATCATCTTGTGCTTCAGGTATCAATTCAACTTTATAACTCAATCCCAACCATCCTCTACATTTTCCAAACCTTCACGCCAATTTGAACCAAGAAATTCATCGACAGTTAAATTTTTTCGTGCTTCAAGTTCAAATGGAATTTTACGATCACGTCTGATTTTATTGAAATATAAATTAATTGCTGTAGTATAGTCAAGTCCAATCTCGTTTAAGACCTCACCGACTTCCTGTTTTAATTCAGAGTCAATACTTAGATTCAATCTTGCTTTTGTAGTTGTAATAGCCATTTAAATCACCTCATCTTTTTGTGTATATTATACACAAAAAGACAGATTTCTTCAAGCTATTTTTTTTCTCGTTGATAATTTTTCTGTATAAATTGTCAAAAAATGATGCTGAGATAGTCATTCTGAGCTGATTTCAGTTTAGAGGGCGGATAATCTATCGCTAAAATTCCTTACAGCCCCAACGGTTTATGCTGTTTTTAGCCACACTCTAAAACTTTCCGAAAAAGACCAATTTTTCGGAAAGTTGTTTTTTTGAAAAGTTCATCTCAAAATTCACCTTATTGTTTAAGAGACTTTAGGGCAAACCCATCTTGAGTAATAAGCAGTATCTCTTCTAGTACCTTTTATGATGGGACATCTTTGATGTTACAGCGAAGTAGTCAATCTTCATGTTGTTTTTCCATGCTTAGTCACCGACAACTTTAAGATCGCTAGCGACTACTTTTACTCCGCACCAGGTACTACGTGCTATGTTCCACATGACGGATATAGGGATTAATCAGTTCAACCGTCATTATACGTATCATGGGTTTAGCCATACTTTCGTGTATGTTCGTACCCCCTATCAGTGGTGGGGATTTGTAGGAAAGACACCATTTATTGACTTTTTGCACGGGTGGCTTTAAGATGTTGCTGGACGCCTTTCTTGATAATCACTCAGAGTCGCCAGAGTGTCTGGCCCGAGATATGGCAAGGATATACCGCTGCCTGCACCAGTCCTTCGACGCTGACAAATTGCGACATATCATGTAAATTGTCGCATAAAAGTAGTTTCAAAAAAAAGAAAACTTTGTTATAATGTATGTGTAATTTTTAGAAAAGAGGTATTAACTATGGAAAATCTAGTAGTTTCAATCTTTAGCACTGAAAGCGAAGCTTATCAGTCCTTTGCGGATTTGAAGGCTTTCCGCCAAACTCAGACGACCAAGGTTGCTCAAATCGCCTTGGTCAAAAATGAAAACGGTCATATCGTTGAAAAAGAACGCTATGACTTTGAAGATTCAACGACGGATGCAGCCCTAAAAGGTGGCTTGCTCGGTTCAGTTATCGGGCTTTTGGGTGGTCCTATCGGCGTCTTGTTTGGTTATGGTATGGGTAGCCTCTATGGTTTGGCTGCTGGTGATACCATTGATACGGCAGAAACTGGCCTGATTGACGTTGTTTCTCAGAAATTGACTAACGGTGAAACAGCCGTTGTTGCCTTGGTGCAAGAAGACAACGAAGCAGTCATCGATGCTTACTTCACCAAGTACGACACCCAAATCGTGCGTTGGGATGTAGCAACCGTCGTAGCCGAAATCGAAGCAGCTCTGCAAGTCCAAGAAGACCTCTACAACCAGGCACGTGCACAAATGAAGGCTGAACGTAAAGCCGAACGCAAGGCTAAACTTGAAGAATTCAAGGCAAATGTCAAAGCAAAATTTGACAAATTGAAAGCGTAAGCACTCAAGCATCTCATAAAAAATAGGCTTTCTACTTCTGGAAGATAGCCTATTTTTTTAAAAAACTTCTTCGCGATCAATCCCTGGGTATGGAGCTTGATCATTTAAAATACGATTTAAACAATCTATGCTCGCTTGTAGATAGAACAATTCATTTTTTATGGCTGCTGCATCAGATATTTCTGCTAATCGACCACACTGCCGTTGCATATGCCAGATTACCTTTTGGATATTTTTTTCTTTTAAATTTTTCATGGTTAAATTATATCTTGAGAAGTTCTTGAATTTTTTAAAAATCCTGAAACGCTTGAATTTTAAGCTCAACAATCAATTTATTTAATAGTAGTAAATATTGTGTATTCTCGAGTTATTGACTATAGAGATTTGGTATGTTAAAATACAATTGAGATATGATATTCTTCTTCATTGAAGCTCCATGTCTCTAGCTAGATTTCGCTGATTCATAACCTCTTTCTTTTATAAGAAAGGAGTTTCTATGGATATAGAAATTAAAAAATTATTCAGCGAGATTATTAACGTAGTAATAAAAATCACTATCACATCTGTATTTTTTAGTGAACTATTAGCTACTACGTTGATTCTTGAAGTTCCCTCATTGATGGAACGTTTATACTCCATCTATGATAAACGGAAAAAACAAGACAAATCTTCATTTTTAACGTGTGAATACACAAAAAAACAAAAATGGAAATGGAGGCGGCTCACTCTTTTTGTTTTATCAAGTGCATTCTTATTCATGTTATTTAAACAGCATGAAGACTCATTTGATTTGTTGTTGAAAATACTTAGTCGTAATTCTGCATTTATTTCGCGTTTTATGTTAGATAGTGTTGAAATGACAATAAAAAAACGATTACGACAGCAGTTAAACAATCGTAATCGTCAATAATAGTATCCACTCAAAAGAGTGTATGAATCATATTTGTAAATTACGCCAATAATTTACAAATCGAAATCTAGTAACGAAACTTCCAAAAAATTTTTTTGGGAGTTTTTATGTAATAATTTATTCTTCAGAAAATTATTTGTGTTAATTAAAACATTAATTGCGTTAATTAAACACTGACATATTGTATCACATTTACACATTTTTGTCAATTTGACATCGTGAATTTATTGATATTTCGCTTGAAATTGTAATTTTTTTTTCGTTTTCCTCAAACAGGAAGTTTTCCTATCATACTTTGATTTGCCCATGATTTTCTGTTAATCTAGTAATAGATAAAATTGCAAGGTGAAATCATGACAAAATTAGAGAAAAAATATGACGAATTAGAGGGATTTTGGTCTCCTGCCGTTCGATTATATGTAGATTATTTTTTTACTACAAATACAAAAGACTTATACAACTACCGTAAGTTAAATAGCTTGAAAAAATTCCTTGATTTCTACGCGAGTAACCATCTTAAAAAGTCTACCAATGAATTAACCATGGATGATTTAGAGCAAACACCTGTAGAAGTTGTTGCAGATTATGTCAACTCTTTAGAGCTAAAACCAGACGGTAAAAAACGATTTATTAGTGTCTTAAACTCATTCTGGAACTACTACACTGTTGTATCATTCTCAGGTGATAGAAAAGCCCCATACTTCTACCGCAATGTTATGAACGAATGGATCAATGAGTATGGCATACTTTCTATTTTTTCATCAAAAAGAGGAGCAGGGAACACAGTACGAGTAGTTCATTATGATTTGCCATCTATGCTATACTTTTTTGATGAAATTGATAAGAATGAGAAACCTATGAGTCCCTATGACTTCTTCCTTGATGAAGAAGAAGGCTCATCTAAATTGCTGAAAAATAAAGACAGGGATTTAGCAATCATCGCTTTACTTGCTGGAACTGGAGTTGATCTTGAACAATTAGCGCAAACTACTTATAGAGATATTGACTTACACAAACAGACGCTAATAGTTACATCTCCTAAAGGTGAACGGATTAAGAAACCTATTTTAAGTGAATTTATCCACTATATCTCACCGTACATTAAAGAAAGAGAGAAATCGGTAACTACTAATACTAGTGATTCTCTATTTCTCGACTTCAAAAGAAGACCACTAACTGCTCCAAAAATATCAGGAGTAATAAGTAGGATAGAGCGCATTTTTGAAAAATCTTTATCCGCAGCCATTTTAAAACAGACTCATTCGTGCATTCTACTTGAGAAAAATAAGGATTTTTTGGATCTAGTCCAAAGAGAAAAGTAATATGGGGTCAATTTTGCGCACCTTTTTCTCATATATTACAAGACTCTCTATCCCCTTTTGTTATTTTTAATTCAATTTTTCAATAAATAAAAAAGAGAGACTTAACTAAGTACTCTCTTTTTTTACTTTTATTATCGGATATAAAGGCTCATGAGAAAATAATTGTGAGGCATATTGTAGTATTGTTTTGTAATCTCTGAAGAGAATACTAACCCAACCATAGCATAATCATCTTTGTATCTCTCGTAGAGTTTTTCAAAATAATCAGGGTTGCTAACGTCACCATAGTTTAATTTTACAAGGGGCATTTTTTCTTTGTCAAAATAATCATCTATGTAGGTCAAGATTAAAGAGAATGGACTATCAGGTTCTTCCACTAATTCAGCCGATACTATATCGTAAGGCATGATACGTTCTGTCATACACTTCTCTAATAATCTTTCGTTTTCTTGACGTTCATCAATCACTATATCGTGCATGATGGCCTCTGTGATTTGAGACAGTGCATTGACCTCTGGTAATGCAAACAAGGTTACGGTATTCTCTTGTGTTTTCTCGTAGTAAGAAAAGCCACTGTCTCCAAAAGGTACGGTATATAAATTGTCAATAAAATTCACAATGCGTACATGCAGACGATTATCTTTTGGCTCTGAAATATTATCAAAGACAAAGAAAATTGTATCTCCTCGATAATATTTCATTTGAAAGTATCCCATTATCTTCCCAAGCAGCTTGAAGTGAGGCTCTGTATTCCTGTCATACTCAATTAAATACCTCTGGCCTCGAACAAAGATCACTGCATCTGGGACAAGTGAAATAAGTTTTCGGTTAAACGGAAAAAAGTAAGTGATGTTCAATTCTCTGGGTGATAAATCTGTGCACTGTTCAACTATTCGTCTACCGATTTTCAGAGCTAATCTTCTTGTATGATAATCATGTAGATGTATTTTTCTGATACCATCTTTACCACCAATCATTTTGTTTGTCTTAAGGCTATAATGCGAACCTTTAAACTCTGTTACCTTTGTCAGCTCAGTAAGACCTGGTATTTCATGAATGATATCTAACAACCAGTCAGCAAAATACTTAGGAACATATAGAAACTTAGTCTTACCTATTCTATAATTGTCTTCAAAGTGACTGAGGGGCATTCTGCTATTTCCTATGAAGGAATACAGTGTTCTGTTGTTTAATTCTTTACCCGTAAGGATATAATACTGATCCAGTATCATTTCTCTTGAAAAATACCTTAAGCGAATTAAATGATACATGAGTAAGATTGTGTCTCTTGTAAAATATATCTTCTTTGCACCATTTGGACTTGGCAAGTAATAAGCCACTACATCTTTTGGGATCTGCTCTATTTTTTCTTTGCTTTTTCTTTGTTTTCTTTTAGCGTTCATAAATCATTTTCTCTTCTCTATTTTTATCAAGTATCCTTCTTTCACTTTTTCATATACTTGTATTTCAGACCAATCTTCTTTACGAAATAAATCAGCAATTCTTCTTTGCTCTTGGATAAGATTCCCATTTTTGTCCTTTATTTCATCTTGATAGACTGATTCTGATACATAAAGTGTTAATTCTTGACTACTATGATTTTTGTCAATCTGCAAAAAAATAATATAATCATTAAAGGCCATATGTTTTCGACCTTCAGGTCCTATGAACTGTTTATATGAGACCATTCTGAATTTAATACTATCTATAAAATGTTCAAACTGATTATTAGTATTATTCTCGTAAAGTTCAGTTGCATATTCTGATATAGCTGCAATATCTGAATATGAGATAGTTATGCTCTCTTGTGAGTATCTATCATGTATTATCTCTAATATTCCAAAAACAATCTCTACTTCATGCTTAGATAGCGGTCCTAGATCAAAATGGTCTGGCAAATCGCTATTATGATGTATAACTGCTATATACTCTTTTTGATCTTTTTTTAATTTTGGCATTGATTATACGCTCCTTGTTTGTTTCTTATATATATTTTATCACGCCTCATTTCACATTCAAAGCTATCATAGCCCAAAACGGACTATGATAGCCGAAAACGGTTTCTTCTCAAAAATCAACTCATTTTTAGCAGCTACAGCACGTTCAATTTATAGTTCAAATTTTAGTCATATTCTAAAACATAGTGAAAGTAGAGGTAATACCCCTATAAAGTCACGTTGTTTTAAATTCGACTCTACACTTACAGGGACGTGGGTTTTCGGTTCTTCTTTTGAACCACTATGTTTCTCGACCTAAAAAACCATTAACCACCTCATTCCTATTTCGTTGTAAACCAAGCAGCATCAAGGGATTACAGTAACATTTTTTACCTAAGATGTTTCTCAGTCAA
>NZ_AJRC02000053.1:0-25660 GCF_000298695.2 Streptococcus sp. GMD3S
AAGCTTCATCGAAAAAAACAGGGAAAGAATGGCTGAACTCAGTATCAGGGAAGCAAGCAAGTACCTTTAGCATCATTGAAAAGCGCATGTATGTGTCCTAAATTGGGAGAATTGAATAAATAACATTGAGAGAACGTGAATAGCGTTCTCTTTTGTTTTTCTCAATTTAATCTCAGGAGGTCACAAATGATATCAAAAGAAAAAGAAACACGTGAATTGATTATTTCATTCTTGATGAAACAGACAGGGATAACCCGTCAAGAATCAATAGACAACATTAAAGAACTAGAATCTTTTGGATTGATTGCTTTTAATTCAAAAGGTGATCTTAGATTTAGGGAGGTTTAGATATGGAAAGAATTTCACTTGCACAGGTTAATAACGGAGAAAGATTCTTCCGTGTACCAAAGTTACTTTTTGAGTCTGAACTCTATAAAAAGATGTCTGCTGAATCTAAATTGCTTTATGCCATCCTAAAGGATAGATTTGAGTTATCAGTAAAAAACAACTGGATTGATGCTGATGGAAATATCTATTTCATCTTTACCGTTGAAGAAATTGGAGAGATGTTAGGTTACGGAAAAGATAAGGTTATTAAGCTGAAAAAAGAGTTGAAAAAATATGACCTACTCGAAGAAGTTCGCCAAGGTTTAAACAAACCCAATTTGATTTATCTTGGTTCTTTAAAGGTTGAAAATGAGGCTAAACCCTTGATACCAGCGGAAGTCGGAAATTCCGACTTCCAGAATTCTGAAAATCAGAATTCAAGAACTCTGGAAAACAGAAGTCAAGACTTCGGAATTTCAGAACCTAATGATACTGATTCTAGTGAGCCTGAGTTTAGTGATCCTGATTTTAGTTTAGAGGAGGAAGAAGAGAAAGCCCCTCAAAATCCTGAAGGAAAAAATAGGGGCAACCTTTCTCGAAAAGTTGATAAGGCGACTAAGTACGACCGAGATTATATTTGGAACTTGGTTCATGACCAGTTACTAAAAGAAAACTTCTCACAGGCTACCGCAGATTATGCGATGATACATTTTGATGACCGCTATCAATACGCTTTAGAGAATATGAGGTTTGCCCGCTCGTCTGAAATGGTTGCTGAATACGTATTTAACGGCGTGATGGCTGAATGGAGTCAGAGGATCAGAAAGCAACAAAATAAAGGGGTAAGCTGATGAAAAAGTTAGTAAAGAAAATTGCTCTAAATTTGCTGATTATTACTTGTATTTTTTGCGTATCATACTTTATGCCCAAAATTTTCCTTTCGGATTTTCCTGGTTTCCAGCAATTTATGAGCTTGTGTATGTTAGTAGCTGGCTATGGCCTCTTCTATGCTGATTAATATTTTCTTTGACCCAAGCAAGTCAATAAACTGCTGAAGCACTTTGACAACTGAATACCCCCTCTGCCCTGATACAGCGTGACTATGAGATACAAAATTGGGGGCGGAGTGTAAAGCTAGTCATCTAGCCTCAGTCACAGTGCGCATTTTTCGCGGGTTTGTCGTTTTGACCATAAACGGTGCGCATGAAACACGGATATAACCAAAAGGAGGTTATACAGCATGGGTGTAAATCAACCTGAATTTATTCGAGTAGGAGAGAAAGAATGAATAAATTTGAAGACCTTGCAAATATTGACGTTTGCATCAGAGACTTAAAAAAATTAGGACGTGAAGGTGGTGCTTCTGCTTATCTTGATAGTGGTGAAATACTGAAGTTAAAACCAAAGTATGGCACAGTATCAAGAAAAGCCTATGTCGCAGGAAAGCCTATGTACGTTGAGCTAAAGATTGAATACAAAGACGTTTTTTCCGCAATTCGCACAATAGAACGAAATGGAATTTTGGTTGCGAGAAGATGTCGATTTGGAATGTTCAACGTGCTTAGACTTACAGGGACGGGCTATCACCGCACTAGAAAACGAAGCACAGGAGGAAATTTATGACGGATTGGGAAAATGACAAAGGTTGGAAAGACAGTTTTGAAGACCAACAAAAGAAAATCCAGTCCAACCGTCAACCAACAAAAGATAATAATGAGCCTATACGCTTTAAAATCATTGAGACGATTGCTGTCCTATCAAAGAATGACAAAGGGTGGCAAAAGGAACTAAACATTATTTCATGGAATGATGCCGAGCCAAAATATGATATACGGTCATGGAAAGATGACCATTCACGAGTTGGCAAGGGTGTCACACTTTTTGAGGACGAAATGGTCGTCCTTGCAGATGCAATTAAACATTTACAAATTACAAAAAAGAAAGAGGATTAAATCTTATGGATACAGCAGTTAAAGTTTTTCAAATTGTTCAAGCAGTCGTTGGTATTACAGGACTTGTATGGGTTCTTGCAGGAATTATTGATTTCTTTGGTGGTCGTAACAACAATGACTCTATGCGCCAGGAAAAAGGGGCAAATGCCATGATTAACGGTGGCGCTATCGGTGTTATCGGGGCGGCGGTCTGCCAAGCAATTATTGCAGCGCTTCAAGCTATCAGCTAAATCTGAAAGGAGCTAGAGTGAATGGATAATATCACAAATTCTCTAGCTGAGTATAGTTCAACAGTCAATCAATACGCTGATAAGATTAACGGGGCTTTATTGCCAGTCGCTTCAATCTTGATTTTAACTTTCTTTCTATTTGATATTTTTTCATGGAATAGACGGTTAGGACAAGAGGGCGGTGGCTTAACGGTTCAGCTTTGGATGGAAGTAGCCCTTGGATATGCTATTGCATTTCTATTGGTTTATAACATTTCAGAAATCTTTGATTTTATCGTATTTGTCTTTAACAGGGGGATTGCTCTTGTCGATGGCGTGTTACCGAATAAAACATTTAAGTCTGATATGGATACTTCAGGTATAAGTGGATGGATAGCCAAACAGATTGTCAATATCGTAGGCAACTTTACTGAGCTAATAGCTGATGTATGTGCGAAATTACTTGTCTTTATGAGATTTTTCCAAATGTATCTCTTGAAGGCAGTCGCTCCGCTAATTGTGGCTTTCTTCATGTCTGAACAGACAAAGCCAGTAGCCGTCAACTTCTTAAAACACTTTTCAGCTTACGCCTTACAAGGGTTATTGCTTGTCATTATTGTCAGACTTTACCCAGCTTTGGTAACGGATGACTTATTTAAAGCATCATCAGGAGATTGGGCGACTGCTTTTGCATCTATCGCAAAAAGTATTGTCTATATTGTCGCCTTGTTCGGTAGTCAGCGCTTGGCAAAAACACTTTTAAATGCCATGTAAAAAAGCAATAAATTTGGTAAAATAGTTCTATAAGGAGGTGAGTTCATGTCAGAAAAACGATACTATATCAAGCGAGAAGGAAACCATTTCAAATTGTCTCCTCAATCGCAAGAAGAACTAGTAGAAACCCCTACACCAGTTCAATCAAACGCCCCTAAACGAGTGAAACGCTCCATTTGGTCAATGATTGGCAACTTCTTTAGTCTGATTTTATCAGGTCTGATTATGATTATTGGATTTCTGATTGCAACTCCATTTTTCCTTTTAAGTGTCCTTTGGAATTGGATAATCATGTTTATTGGTCTATCTATTTTTTGGAGTATTGCAGGAGTTATTTACTATGGGACGATTTTAGATTACGAAGTTAATACCAACCTTATATTTAATAATACTTCGATACCAATTCTTTTGATTGTGGCTTTAATTGGTGCTATCATGTCAACGATTGGACGCATGAGAGACTAACAAAATTGAAACTGTTGAACAAACACTTTGCCAGAGCAAGGTGTTTTTATTGTAGCTAGAAAGAGGTTGTATGAACAAATTAGGAAGTGAGTTCCTCAAGCAGTTTGACAACTATGAAAGACCCGTCGCCTTTGGGATGACCAAACGTCTTTTAGTCATGTTGCTTGGGATTGGGATAGTGGTGTCACTCACTATCACCATTTCCATAATGGGACTATCAGATATTTTTATGTACCTTGTGGCGCTCCTCATTGCCCCTCCCTTTATCATTTACGGGCTAGGCTTTGATGAAGCAGTCAAAGACAAGGTCATGTTTAATCTAAAAGTTCAGAAGCGAGCTTTTATTACAGAATTTGAGGAAGGAGAGGAGTTCACAAAAGATGATTTTAAATCTTGGAAGAAAGTCAAAGAAGTTGACGAAGGCTGAAAAGGAACGTAAGGCACGCTTAAAACGCTCCTTGAAGGCTTCAACACAAAATACCATTAAATACAATAGCCTATTTGAAAATGGGCTGATGCACATTGCCAAAAACGAATGGTCAAGAACCTATCGCTTGGGTGATGTCGCCTATCTATCCGCTAATCAGGAAGAAAAGATTGACGTGATTGATACACACGCTGAAGCGCTCAATTCACTTGATGCAGGCTCTACTTATCAGCTCCTGGTTATCAATCGGAGAGTCGAAGACAACGCTGTTGAGCAAATTAAGTATGATGAGATTGGTGACGGCTTTGATAATTTCCGTAAGGAATACAATGAAATGATTGAAAGTCGTTTTTCAAGTGACTCAAAGAATTTCAAGGTTGAAAAATATGTGACCTTGAAGACAGAAGCCTATAATCGAGGGCAAGCGGATGCCAACTTAAGCGAGCTAGGCAACTCACTTGAAAATCAATACTCTCAAATGGATATTACCTTTGAAGAAATGGACGGGAAAGAACGTCTTGACGTGTTTGCGGAGTTGCTCCTGGGCAAACACAAACTCCCTTATAACTTCAGGGATATTGCTCTTTCAGAATTACATACAAAAGATTTTATCGCCCCTAACAGGCTTCATTTCTTGGAAAATCGTTTCCGTATCAATGAAGGGGTCGCAAAAGTCATGTATGCTAGAAACTTTCCAACTTTCTTAACAGACCGACTGATTAAGAGTTTAACGGATATAGGCGTTGAGTTGGCTATCACGATTCATGCTGAGCCTTATGAGCCATCTAGCTTTATGCGTAAGATTAACAATGCGGATACAACTATCAAAGCTGAAATGGTCAAGGCTCAACGGTCAGGCGCTCAAGAAGGGGTTGACCAGGATCTGGCTGTCTCAGGTCGAGCACGTGAAATTTCTGAGTCAACGAAACGATGGAAAGAAGAGATTGATGACAATGACCAAAAAGCCTTTTCAGGTTTGATTGCTCTTTACTTCAAGGCTGAGGATGAGGAGGAGCTGGCAAGTATCACAGATAAAGTCTTGACCGCTTCACGTAAGGTTGGCGTTGATTTTCAAGAGTGTTACTATTACCAGGAAGAAGGACTCAATACCATCCTTCCTATTGGTCACACCTTCTTAAATGTGAAACGTCGCTTTATACGTGATATGACAACAGCTAACTTGGCTACACAAGTTCCTTTTATGAACGTTGACCTGAAGTCAGATAGTGAGAGGGCGCTCTATTACGGTCAAAATCAACTATCTAACAATGTGATTACGGTTGACCGTAAAGCAGACCTGAACACTGGTTCGGGCGTAGTTCTTGGCTCTTCAGGTTCAGGAAAGTCTGTTACTGTAAAAACCATGGAAATCATACCAACTTATCTGAAGAACCCTGAAGACCGTATCATCATTGTTGACCCTGAAGATGAATATTCCGATATTGGACGTGAGTTCGGGGCGCAGTTGGTTGATATTTATATCGGTTCTAAGTCACACCTA
The DNA here is from genome assembly GCF_000298695.2 of Streptococcus sp. GMD3S. Taxonomy (GTDB): domain Bacteria; phylum Bacillota; class Bacilli; order Lactobacillales; family Streptococcaceae; genus Streptococcus. Next base: position 5,656 of record NZ_AJRC02000053.1, read on the forward strand.
AACTTGATGGACTTGCCTGATTCGAGTCAACTGAAGGATGAAGATGATGACCCTATCGGGGATAAGTCAAACCTTCTCATGGGGCTCTTTGAGTCTATTCTTGATGAAGTCGGTGACGTGCAATATACCATTATTGACCGTGTGACACGTGAAACATATGCAAGATTCGCTAATGTAGATAGAACGCCAACGCTTGCAGATTGGCACGATGTTTTGCTTGAACAAGAAGAACCTGAAGCCCAGGAATTGGCGCTCAAGTCTGAAATCTATGCCAAAGGGTCACAAAGTATCTTTGCACACGAGACCAACGTTGATATTACAAACCGCTTTGTGGTCTTCAACTTGAAACGCTTGTCAGGAAAACTCAAGCCGTTTGCGATGATGGTTATTCAGGACTACATTTGGAATCAAGTTGTCGCTTCCCAAGGGAAACTCACTACTCGCATTTATTTTGACGAGGTACAGCTCTTCTTCAAAGAAGAAGCCCAGGCTATCTTCTTTACAGAGTTGTATTCACGGGTTCGTAAATATGGGGCGATTGCCACAGCCATCACACAAAATATTGAAACTCTGATGAACAAAGAAGAAGGGCGCAAGTTGGTATCTAATAGTGAGTTCATGATTCTCTTGAAACACAAGAAATCAGACTTATTGGCTCTTTCTAAAGCCATTTCTTTAACTCCAACTTTAGTAAGATACATTGAAAAACCAAAAGCAAAAGGAACGGGCTTGATTGTCGCAGGTCAAGTGGTTGTACCTTTTGAAAATCCTATCCCAAGACACACAAGACTCTATGAGCTTGTCACTACAGATGCTTAGGAGGTGTTACGTTGTCGAGAAAAACAAGACGTGATCTCCGTGATGCCAAACGTGAGTACAAGGAAGCCAAGTCTGACCTCAAGACAACGAAAAACAGCTATAAACAAGCTGAAAAGAGAGAAGCTCGGCTCTTAAACCCCAAGACAGATGCTGAAAAGCGTTACCTGGGGCAGAAACAAAAGGCAAGACGGACGGTCGCTAGTAAAGAGATTGAAACGCTCAAAGAGCGTAAGAAGACCGCTAAAGCAAAGAAACGCCAAGCCATTCAGCGTAACGGTGGGACAAAGGCTCAAAAGCTGGGGCGAGTTACTCATCACCAGGCTTCTCATTTTGTGGATTCAGCTTTTCAGGATAATGATGTGCTTGAAGATATTGCTTCAGCACGTCAGACTATCCGTAGAACACACGCTGAAGTAAGACAAGCTAAGAAGCTAGGCAATTATACCGTCAAGATTGGTAAAGGGGCAACTAGGGTCGTATATGGTGCAGGAAATCGCACCTATAACCTTGTCCGTGGTCGTAGTTTTACCAGGACTCCTGTTGCCAATCGATGGGAAACGAAAGTTACTAATAAATACCAACGTTTACGGGCAAAATTAAGAACTTCAAAGGCAGGTAAGACCGCTAGTGCTACTAAAAAAGTAGCTGTAAAAGTTGGGAAGCCTATCTTGACAGTTCTTAAAAATCCCTTATCAGCTAAAGCCTACTTGATTATGTTTTTAGGAGTTCTGATTATTGCCCTGTTAGGAGTCGTGACAGGTGGAGGAACTTCAACTGTAGCACAAAACGAGTTTGATCTTACAGAAGCTTGGACTCATATTTCAAAAATTGATAGAGAAAAATCAACAGATAAAGTTGATTATTGGACAAATATTGATGAAATAATGATGTTCATGGGTTACAAATATGAAGATTACAAGCTAGATTCACCCTATAATACGGATAAGAAGTGGTGGGAATTAAATCATTCTTACAGGGAGCTTCTTTCCGATACTTGGGAAGAATTAAATAAAGATAAAGACAATTTAAAAACAATGTCTGATATCTATACTTCGTCTGAAAATAAATATCTAAGATTGAGTGAATCCGAGTTGAAAGAGTATAACGAAGTCTTAGAACAGGCAAAACAAGTAGGCTATTATGTAACCTACAACGATTTGTCAAACCCCTTTAATGCTGAAGCAAATGATGAAAAATTAGATCCAATACGGATTGATAAAAGGTTTGGCTATGTTTCAAAAACAGAGATATATAATGGTTCTGTTTTGCAAGCGAATCAAGGGTCAAAACTTTATGCTGTAATGGATGGTACAATTTCTATAAAAGAGCAAGATGTGATTATATCATCAGAAACGGCAGAGTTTACTTATAAGAATGTGACTCGTGTTCGTGTTAATGATGGTGATAAGATTAAAGTCGGGAATGAAATTGGTGAGGTAAGTGATGTAGGAGGGCAAGAAGTTTACTATAGAAAACTCAAAAACAAGAAAAAGAAAGAATGGGTTTGGGTAAATGTTGGTTTCTATCTTCCAAAAGTTGAATACAATCAGACTACTTCAGTAATTTCAGATATGAACCTAGACGGTGATATTGGTAAAAAAATAAATGATATATACAACTTCTTCAAAAAACAAGATAGTAGCGTAACCTTAAATGGTATCTCAGCAATTTTAGGAAACTTTTGGACAGAATCATCAATAACAGCAAAACGTGCTGAAGGAGATTATCTGAATCCTCCCGTGGGAGCTTCAGCTAGCTCTTGGGATGATCCTAACTGGTTGAATATGGGGAATGCTGAAGTGTATCAAGGGAAATATCCAAATATTATCCATAGAGGGATTGGACTTGGACAATGGACTGATACCCGTGATGGTTCGATTAGACATACAATGTTATTGAACTATGCTAAGGAAAAAGGAAAAAAATGGTATGATCTTGAACTTCAACTTGATTTCATGCTAAATGGTGATTCTCCTTACTACATTGAACATTTAAAGAATATCCTTCATTCAAACGATGATGTAGATTATTTAACTAATAAATTCCTGGTTAATTGGGAAGGGAACGAAGGAGATAAAGTAAAAGAACGGCAACATAATGCTCAACAAGTTTTATCGTATCTCAAAAATCCTAGAGGTCACACTAAAGGAGGAAGTTCCGTTTTAGAAAGTTCATGGGGTTTTCCTTCAGAGTATTCATCTAAAATATCTAGCTATCCTTCATCAGCGACTGTATCAGCTAGTCTTGATGGTAATACTTACCCTATTGGTCAATGTACCTGGTACGTGTATAATCGGTTAGTAGAAGCAGGAGCTCCTCATTATAATTGGTTAGGAGATGGACAGAACTGGGTTAGAGGATTGACTGCTAGAGGATGGAAATATAGTTCAACTCCCGTAGCAGGAGCTGTTATGTCAATTCAAGGAGGTTTTTGGAATACTCCAGAAGAGAATGGGCATGTATCTTACGTTGAACATGTAAATGAAGATGGTAGCTTCCTAGTTTCTGAATGTAATATTCAAGGAGTTCAAAATAGAATACATTGGACTCTTTGGACAAATCAAAGTTATTTAACATTTGCAATTCCGCCAAAATAGAAGAAAGAATGGAGAATTATGATAGATTCATCTAAATTAAAAGTAATAAAATTTATTGGTTATATATTATTGATTATCCTTGCCGTATTTATTGGAGTAGGTATAGGACAAACAGTAGCAGATCACAATCAAAAAAAGGAAAGTGCTGAAAGTAAACAGACAGCAACAAAGGAGGGGCTTAATCAGGAAGAGGTAAAAGAATTTTTAGTGAACTATTATACCAAAAAAGATCTTGGAGAGAATAGGAATCGCTATAAAGAGTATATGACTGATGGTCTATATAAACAAACAGTAGCTAAAGAAGAAGAACCTGTGAGCCAAACCTATAAAGGATTTGTTGTAGATTTTCAGTTTAAATCAGCAGAAATTTATATCAATCAAGACAAATTACAAGTTATAGCGCAAGTAAATTATGTAAATACTTTACTAGATGAAAAGAAAAACTATAACACTGCTCAAAAAAATGTTTTGAACAAAAAGACATTGAGAATGAGTTATACTAATGAAAACGGTAAAATGAAAGTAAATAAGATGGAATCCATTATTTTAACTGATCAGACAGGTGACTATGGAATTTTGGATAGTACAAAACCATCTGAAGGTTCTACAACAGATTCATCAACAAAACCAACGACAACACCTAGCACCTCAAATTCAAATTAAAGGAGAAAAATATGGCACCAAAAAAGACACAAACACAATCATTGAAGGGCAAACTTGAAAAATTTAATGCTGAGTTAGAAAAAATTCAAGAACAGAAAAGAGCCTTGAATCAAAAGGAAAAAGAGTATGAAGCGAAAATTAATGCACTTCAAGCAGAATATATCATTGCGTTAATGGCTGAGTCAGGTAAGTCTTTTGATGAATTTGAAAATTTTGCATTTAATAATTCTAACCAGGTAAATTCTTCTGAAGAGGTCGGTGAGGGTCATGTTCAGAATTATTAATCTACAAACAAATCAGCAGGAAACCTGTCAAAATAGGGATGAATTACTATCTCTTATTAATGATAGGTCGGTTTGGGCAGAAGATAGAGGAGAAACTATAACTATTCAAATAGACCAATTGGGAGAAGAGGGGATAATTTTAGACAGTCTATCTTTATCTCTCCCTCTTGAATCAATTGTGGAAGAAGCGCTCTCAGGGTTTGGTTTTAAAAGAGAAAAAAAATCATTTGGATTTTTAAAATCAAATAAGCATAAAAAAGAAAAGCGTACCTCTGTTAAAAAAGATAAAAAGTTAGAATCTCTTAAAAGCGTAGAACAATCTCAAAATAACCTGGTTGAAGATAAAAAAGAGACAGAAAAATTGATTACTAAATCAGTCTCAGATAAGCCAATAAAAACTAAAAAATTAAGGTTTGGTTCGCTTGTTCTTACAATAATTATCTGTTTAATTACAATAGCATCTATTGCTTCATTATCTCTTGTTCAAGTTCAATCTAAGAAAATTAATGAGCTTGAAAATCGGATACAGCTTGAAGAGAAACAAGGGAAAATTGAAGTTTTTGGTAGATTTTTTATCGCAAATTTCTATACTGGAAAAAGTGAAAATATTGTAGATTTTTTAAGCAGTGAAATGAAGACTGAAGGTCTTGAACTCAAAAAAGGAGTTCAAGCACAATCAACAATTTACGAATCACTAACCGAATCACAAGATATTATTCAAGTTACATTTGTAATCACTACAACAGAAGACTCGAATAATATTAAAACGATTAGAATGACTCTTCCTTTACGTGAAGAGGAAAAATCAATGTATGGCTATGTAATCGTAGGTAAACCTATTATTACAGGTTTTGCAGAATAACAAACATTAAAATAAATATTAAAACAAATATTAAAATAAACATTAAAATAAATATTAAAGAGGAAGAAAACATGAAAAAATGGGCTAAAATCATCACACTATCATCTATTGTCGTACTTGCTTCAGCGAGCGCTCAAATGGTTTATGCAGATACAAACGCTTCACAAAATGAAACTGCTATTACTGCTGTATCACCAAATACTGGAACTACAACAGCTCCATCAAATGCTACAACTGTTCCTGTTGTAGCGCCAAACGCTGGAACTACAACAATTCCATCAAGTGATACAACTGTTCCTGCTGTAGCGCCAAACGCTGGAACTACAACAATTCCATCAAGTGATACAACTGTTCCTGCTGTAGCGCCAAACACTGGAACTACAACAATTCCATCAAGTGATACAACTGTTCCTGCTGTATCACCAAATACTGGAACTACAACAGCTCCATCAAGTGATACAACTGTACCTTCTGTACCAACTTCACCTTCAGAACAACCTTCTGTTGTAGCTCCAACTGATCCTGGAACAACTGTAGCAACTGGTTCAAGCTCAGCAGCTTCATCAAGTAGCAGCTCTTCAACAACTACAACTACAGCAACTACACCGACTTCTGAAGATAAGAACAAAAAAGACAATGCTACGTCAGATAATAAGGTTAGTGTTTCAACTATTGATGGGGGAACAACTACCTTAATTCCTGATGTTAAAGTTCCAACAAATAACCCTGGTGTATCTGCTCAAACAGCTGTAGAAGCAGGTGCTTCTCAGGTAGGGACAACTTCGCAAGTAACAGGTCAAGTTGTTCAAGAAGTGTCTCCTAGCGCACCAGTACAGACAGAAACAGGTGCTTCAATTGTAAGCACTCAGAACGGCAACGTTGTCCTCTCAGATGGCTCTGTAGTAGCGCCTGAGGTAGTTGGGGGAACAGTTAATGAAGATAAGACTATCTCTGTTACTGACAAAGATGGGAAGCTCAAAACCCTTCCAAATACTGGTCTTAAAGAAAGTATATTACTAACATTAGCAGGTTTTGGATTATTGGCTATCGTCATTAGTTTTTTCCTAAAGAAACGTTCAAATTAAGGAATAAGATAAAAGCACTCTTTTGAGTGCTTTTTTTTAGAAAGGAGGATAAAAATGGATCAGGAGAGAATAGGAATGAAAGTAGCCGATATATATAAATTAACAGGCGAAATGCTTCTAAAATCAATGTATTATGCACTTGAAGAATCGTATCACAAATTTAATCACTATCTTGAAAACAAGACATATACGGATAAAACCAACTGGAATCAGTTTATGGCAACAAAGGAAACAAAACATTTTGAAACGTTTCTGAACTCTGAACTGAACTCTGAACGTCTTGAAGAATATTTAAAGGGGTATGAAGTTGGCTTCTCTATAAAAGATAATGGTAACGGTACAAGTACAATAGCAATTGATGCAAAGAACGTGCAAGCCTTAGAAGCAAGTTTCAAAGGGGTCATCAATGATTTAACCGAACCTGAAAAGGCAGAAAAACTTACTAAAAATCTTATCAAAACACCAAAGACCATGACTTTAAAGGAAAAATTGACTTACTACAAGAAAAAGGTTACCGCAGAAATCAAAACTAAAGATAAGGTTAAAACACCAACGCCTAAGAAGGCTATTGCGAAAGATGAAAAGGGGTTATAGATGGTTACAGAACAGAAAAAACGTCGCTTTCTCCCTTATTTGATTGTGGGTCTTATCCTTTGCTATGTAGTGCATTGGTTGGTCAAGCTTTATGACATAGCACCTGCAACTGAAGGAGTTACCTTTATAGATAATGCCCGTTTGGATTGGATGATGGAGAATTGGACAAGTAAGTCTTTTATTGACTTTCACTTCACTCAAGCTAGTCTATATGGTGGCGGTTTAGCTCTCTTTGTTGTCTTGATGTTTTACTTTCGAGTTGGCGACAAAGGGCGCTACCGCTACGGGGAGGAATACGGGTCGGCACGGTACGCCACGAACAAGGAAATAGCTTCTTTTCGGGATACAGAGCCTGAAAATGATATGATTTTCAGTCAAAATGCTCGAATGGGACTTTTCAATAAACGCCTTCCTTTCAACCGTCAATTAAACAAGAACACGCTGACAGTCGGTTTACCAGCGGACGGGAAAACTTTCACCTTTGTGAAACCTAACCTGATGCAAATGAATAGTTCGTTTGTTATCACTGACCCGAAAGGTCTTCTTGTCCGTGAGACAGGAAAAATGCTTGAAGACAACGGCTACAAAATCAAAGTCTTTGACCTGGTCAATCTGACCAACTCTAATCAGTTCAACGTCTTTCACTATATGCACGATGAGCTAGATATTGATAGAGTTGCTGAAGCGATTATCGCAGGGACAAAACGGTCAGATAACACAGGTGAGGATTTTTGGAATCAGGCTGAAATGCTTTTGATGAGGGCGTTGATTGGGTATCTCTACTTTGACGGGAAAGTCCTGAAGAAGTATGAGCCAAATATCGCTCAGGTTGCAGACCTTTTAAGAAATATCAAGCGTGAGGATGAAGATACTCCAAGCGTGGTTGAAAGACTGTTTGAAGAACTCGAAAAGGAATTACAAGGTAACTATGCTAATAGGCAGTGGGAATTGTTTAATAGCAATTTTGAAGGCAAAACAATGACGTCTGTATTATCTATTGCTTCTTCACGTTTTGCCGTCTTTGACCATGATGCAGTTAGAAACCTGACCGCCCGTGACTCAATGGAAATGGAAAAATGGCAGACTGAAAAAACAGCCGTCTTTATCGCTATTCCTGAAACAGATAAATCTTTCAACTTTATTGCAACGACTATGTTTACCATGATGTTTAGGCAGCTACCAAAGACAGCAGATGAAATCATTCAGGGAAACCATCCAACGTGCAAACCTGAAGACTTGTTCCATATCAGACTTATCTTAGATGAGTTTGCCAACTTTGGACGTTTCCCAAACTTCACGGAAACACTCTCTTCAGTTCGCTCCCGTGAGATTTCAATTGCTATCATCATTCAAGCCATCAGTCAATTGAAGGCACTCTATAAAGATCAATGGGAGACTATATTCAATAACTGTGCTACCCTGGTTTACTTGGGGACGAATGATAAGGAAACAATGAACTATTTCTCAATGCGAAGCGGTAAGCAGACTATCAATGTTAAGAATCAGTCGCAAACAAGAGGAGCGCAAGGGTCAAGCAGTCAGTCTATTCAGACCATTCAGCGTGACCTTCTCACACCTGATGAGGTGGCTCGTATTGGGGTTGATGAAGCCTTAATCTTTATCTCTAAACAAAATGTCTTCAGAGATAAGAAAACTAACGTTCTTCAGCATCCACGTGCTAAAGAACTGGCGAATAGTCCAAGTGATACGAACTGGTATCGTTATACCCGTTCCATGTCTGATATGGATGACTGGGATGCCAACGTCAACCATGATAGGGTGATAGAAACAACTAGCGCAAAGGTGCTAGAAGTAAAATTACCATTTGAGGAAGTGGCTTAACCAAAAGAAAACCTGTTAGAATTACCTACCAGGTTTCTTTTGTATTTTGAGGAAAAGGAGGAAAACATGACACAAACAACTAATATGAGGGGGATAGGTTACTTTGATACCCTCTTTTCAGTCGTTGAGATGCCAACGATGGCGGAAGCACTCAAACAGTTTGCACTTGAGCATCAAGTGACTGGAAAGAGCAACCAGGGGGAGGTCTTAAATGACTTTGTCAGCATCTTGATTAAGACGTTAGACGTTGAAGATTTTCAAGCAGTCTCTACACAGCTTTTTAGCTACCCTAAACGGTATAGAGGAGTGCTTGAAGTTGAGGGGATTGAACCTTCTAAGGAAAAGCTGATTTACTTAAAAGCTAATATTGATAGCTTGCTTCAGGAAGAAATAGAGGTAAGGAGCAGGATAGATGGCGAGTATTGAAGAACTTAAAGCCCTGTCAATCCTAGAAGTGGCAGAAAGCCTGGGCATGAGTTTACAGCGAACAGGAAGCTATACTTACGCTTGGGAAGAACATGACTCTTTCACTATCAATGTTAGGGAAAACTATTTCAATTGGTTTGCCCGTAGCAATGGCGGTGATGTGATTAAAATGGTTCAAGTCGTTCAGGAAGAATTGACAGGGGAGAAGCTTTCTTTTAAGCAAGCAAAACACTTCTTGGAAGAAGGTAGTTTTGACGTGGTCGATGTGACCAACGTTCCTGAAAAAGAACCCTTCAGATATTACCTTGAGCCTTATGAAACTAAGTTTATAGAAGCCAGGGAATTTCTGAAGGAAGTCAGGGGCTTGTCTGATGAGACGATCGATTTTTTCAGAGAAAAAAACGTCTTATCACAAGCCACTAAAAAGACAGGGGACTACTATGAACCTGTCATTGTTTTCAAGAGTTTAGATAACCAAGGAGAGGTTATAGGTGCTTCTCTTCAAGGTATTAAGGAAAATCATGACCTTTACGAGAGAGGGCGCTTAAAACAGATTATGAGGGCTTCTGATGGTATGACGGGAATGCACGTTGATATTGGAACACCTAAACGATTAGTCTTTGCGGAAGCTCCTATTGATTTAATGAGCTATTATGAACTTCATAAGGATAGCCTTCAAGATGTCCGTCTAGTTGCGATGGATGGCTTAAAAGAATCAACGGTGAGCCGTCACGTGGCAGAACTCTTGTCTGAAGTTGGTGAACTTGATGATGAGGTTGACCAGGAGAAAAAATCGTCCTTCCTCGCTAAAACAGCTAAATTAAGCACTTTTTTTAAGGATGGAAAGCACAAGGACTTAATTACCCTTGCAGTTGATAATGATGAAGCAGGTCACACCTTTATTGAACGGTTGACCAATGAAGAAATTGGATTGACTCCAGATCTCCCCCCGAGATTGGAAAGTCAGGACAAGATGGATTGGAATGACTACCTGAAGGAAAGCAAAGAAAAAGCCCTTGACCGAAGTCAAGAGCCACTTAATAACATTGGGGGCGAACTAATCAATCGCAATTCCGGTTATTTAGAAGGCGAACCTTCAAGGACAGCACCACAGCCTGAAGAGTCAAAGACTCAACCTGATTTTCCTGCCAATGTTCAATTATATTTTAACATTGATAGGTCAAAAGAGTCAAGTGTTGGGCTTAGAAATGGCTATCATTATGCGACTGATAAAGATTTGAGGTATCTCAATCGTTACGCTGAAGAATTTCAAAAATCGGCTGACTGGTATCTTAATGAGTTGGCTGATAGTAAGGTCACGTATTTTTACCAGGATAAAGAAGACGTTCAGATGCTTCAGGTGGATTTTGAAAAAAGGCATTGGATGCACTTGACGGGGATTGCTCCTGTTTATCATGAGTGGGCTGAAAATTTATCAGAGCAATTCATTGAAGACGTAGCTTCAGGAAAAGGCGATTTTGCAAATTTAACAGTTGGGGTTGGCTTTAGAGATAAGGCAAAATTACTCCCTATGCTCCCTGAAATCTTTGAGTCAGATTCTTTTGTCTTTGATGATTTATCTTCCGTTGAGAAGATGGGGCGGTTAGATGTTTCAAGTGCTATTCGTTCAGACGATAAAGATATTCTTTTAGCTTTTCGGACGGATGATAACTCAACCTTCCCTGCAACATTGCTGAAGCCTAGCCGAACGCTCAACATTGAACTGGATACTTTAAATCAAGAAAAAACGATATTAGGGGTCTTTGTTGAGAAAGACGACAGCATCAAAACAATGTCAATCAATCCTGAATTTGTTAAAGATAATGGACAAGTAATGCTTGATATATTGCGACAAAATAGAGATTTTGAACCCTTTAAAGATGAACCAAATTTACAAAATGGAGGTCTAGCTATGGCAGACAATAATGAACCAAATTTGAGAAATCGCTTTGAGCAAATTCTCAGAGAAGATGAAGAGAAAAAACAAGCTGAAGCACGAAAAGAAGAGCTTGAACGTGATTCAGATGGTGATGGTATTCCTGATGAAGTTGAAAAAGCTCAAGGGACAAGTCCTTTTAATGCTGACACAGACGGTGACGGAAAGTCAGACCAGGAAGAGGTCAGTTATGGGTCAAACCCTATTGACAGCAATCATCCAAATAATCAAAATCAACCTTCACCTGAACCACAAAAAAGCGTTGCTGAACTGATTCAGGCAAAAGACAGTAAGGGGCTTTCTCAACTTTTGAAGGATGGCGTTAAAGACTATTTTCAGTCTGACACTTACAAACAATACTTGACCACAATGAGTAAATTTCACAATTACTCACCGAGAAATATTCAGTTGATTTTAATGCAAAACCCTGAAGCTTCTCACGTGGCATCCTTCAAAAAGTGGAAGGATGAATTTGAGAGAAGTGTCAATAAGGGAGAAAAGTCATTACGGATTTTTGCCCCTATAACTCTAAAAAGACGAGACCCTAAAACTAATGAACCACTCTTAGATGAGAATGGAAATGAACAAACATTCATGTCTTTCAAACTTGTCCCAGTCTTTGATGTCTCACAGACAAATGGAAAAGAATTACCCAAACCAGTCTATGAACTTGAGGGGACTTATGAAGATTATGGCAATCTTTACAAGTCAGCTAAAGAGGTATCTGAAGCTAATGGTGTTCCCCTTTCATTTAGCAAAGACACCAAAGGCTCTAACGGATTTTATTCCGTAAACAACAATGAAATTGTGATTAAGCAAGGGATGTCTGAGCAACAAACACTAAAAACAATCTTTCATGAAATGGCACATTCTGATCTACACAACATGGAGAAATTACAAGAAACTCCTCTTAAAAGAAGTACTGCAGAATTACAAGCTGAGTCAGTTGCTTTTGTGGTAGCTAGTCATTATGGGCTAGATACAAGTGAGTACAGTTTTGGCTATTTGGCAACATGGACAGATGACCCTAACGGACTATCTGACTTAGAAGGTCAAATTAAAATTGTACAAAAAGAAGCAGATAGTTTGATTTCAAGAATTGATAAAACCCTTGAAAAGTATCAAACTAAAGAACTGACCAAGGATCCCTTTCAAGAAAAACTTGACCGCTTGAAAAACCAATCTAAAGAAAAAGCGGTTGACCCTAAAGAGAAAGAGCAGGCGAAAGATGCTCCAAAAAAAGAGCAGAAGAGCGACAACGAGATGAACCTGTAGAAGACCTTGTCGCTCAATTATCCGCAGGCTTTATGAGTCGCAGAAAACAAACGGAGGACTAAAACATGAATGACACTATTGAAACAACATTACTTCTCAACTTGTTCTATTTAGAGAATGGAACGTACACAAGAAATGAAAGCTTTATTGAAGCCAAGCGCAGAAAAGCCATCGCCCTTTTAGATGAAGATGCGGACGAACTCAAAAGCATTGACCCTGACTTAGCTGAAGAATATCAAGAAACAATTTCCTATCTTGACTCTCTTTCAGATGAAGACTACCAGTCCTTAAAAGAGGAGTTGCTTCAACAAGTTGAAGTCAACTAAGGTCTGAAAGACGACTAAGGGGATTGGGGATTTTCCCCAAAACTTTGAAAGATTTACCGACCCCAAATTGGCAGAATTGCCAGTATTTGGGGTTGGAAAAATCTTTTAAATTTCGCAAGGTGGTACCACCTTGCTATGCTTGCCAGTTTGAAAAGTATAGAGGGCTACGGCACAGATGTCAAGTAAATTGAAAGAGGAAGAAAATGAGTGACGAAAAGAAATTATACCGACAAATTCAAAAAAAGATGCGAGTGACACCTCAAGAAAACGATCTTATTAAGCAGAGGATGGCGCATCATAATTTTTCAAATTTCAACACCTACGCCCGTTATATGCTTTTGACAGGCGAGGTTGTCACGGTTGATTATTCGGAGCTGATAAAATTAAGAACGGAGATAAATCGTATTGGTACAAATATCAATCAGCTTGCAAAGTACGTCAATACAACTGAAGAAATTACACTTGAAAACTTTCAAAATTTGCAGGCTTCACTTGCAGAAGTTAAGCGGTTGATGGATGACAGTTTTGATAAAGAAGTGGCTATGATTGAAAAAATGATGAGAGACAGAAGGGAGTAAATTGACTTGGTTGTTACAAAAGTTAAGCAGATAAAATCGGTCAACAAGTTAGCTGATGGTATCAAGTATATTGAAGATGGTGCTAAGACTATTGGAACAGAATTGATTGATTCTGATTTGAACTTTCCTGTGAAGGTTGTAGATGGTAAGATAGTCTCTCAGCTAGTTTCAGGAAATTTGGTGATTGATGTTGAGTCTGCTTATTCAGAATTTATGATGTTGAAGCAACTTGCCAATTTGGAAAAAGGAAGACCAATCAATAATGAAGAGTTGGTCAAAAATGATGTTTTGGCACACCATATCATTCAGTCCTTTTCCCCTGAAGACAATTTGACACCTGAGCAAGTACATGAGATAGGACGGAAGACAGCTCTTGAGTTGACAGGTGGCAGTCATCAATTTGTCATTGCCACTCACATGGATAAGGGGCATCTTCATAATCACATTTATATCAATTCCACTAACTCGGTCACACTCAATAAATTCAGATGGCAAAAAGGAACAAAGAAAGCCCTTGAACAAATTTCTGACAAGTATGCAGACCTGGCAGGTGCAAAAATTCTTGACCGTCAAAATCAATTCGGTCACAAAGAATATTCAGCTTACCAAAAAGAAAATGTTTTCAAGTTAGAAATTAAATCACGGCTTGAGTTTCTCCTGAAGCATTCAACCAACCTTTCAGATTTTCAAGAAAAGGCAAAGGCGTTAAATCTTGCAGTTGATTTTACTGGGAAATATGCCAAGTATAAATTATTGGATAAAGACCAAAAACGAAATACCCGTGACAGCACTTTATCTAAAAAGGGACGCTACTCTTTAGAACAGATTGAGGAGCGCCTGGCTAAAAATGAAATCGTCTATCCGTTGGAAAGTATCAAGAGTGAGTATGACAAATTACAAGCTGAAAAGGCAGAAGATTTTGAAATACGGGTCAAGATTGAACCGTGGCAGGTCGAGCATGAGACGGACACAGGTATCTATCTTCAAATGCAATACGGTATTGCCAACAAAGGTACAGTCAAAATTCCTAGTCGCCTTGTTGATAGACAAGAGGATGGAAGTTTTGATATTTTTATCAAGAAGTCAGATTTTTTCTATTTCATCAATCCTGACAATTCAGCAAGCAATAAATTCATGAAAGGGTCAACGCTTATCAATCAACTTGCCTACGAAAGCGGAGAATATATCTTAACCAAGAACCCTAACATTTCTAAGTTGGATTTGTTGGTCAAAGAATATAATTACCTGGTTAGTCACGGGGTATCCGATTCAGACCAATTCCATGAGTTACATGACCGCTTCCTGGGACAGATTGAAGAAACACAAGAGTCACTTGATAGTTTGGATGAGAAGATTGAGCGACTCAATAAAATTGCTTCAGCGCTTGAAGATATTCACGCAGACAATCCGATTGATGCCAAAGTAGCTTATCAAATTTTGGAAGAATTGAATATTTCACCTTCAGTCAATCCAAAAGAAATTGAAAAGCAGGTGGTCGAGGTTTCCATCGAGCGGAAAGCACTTAAGGAAAAATTTGAAAGCATCGTTAAAGACTTTACTCAGTATGAAAAATTAGAACGTAACGCTGAAGTAAGACGTCAAGATGTTAAAAGTCATTATGAAACAAGTATGGATGAAATTTAATTTTGAGACTAATTTTTATTGAAATTTGAAACTAAAAATAGTATAATGATTCTGCTAATATAGACCTTAGCGGATGATTACTCTTGTGCTAAAGTGTGTATTAGTATGTAGTGTTTTAGGGATAAACTTGGACATATCGCTTCTTTGTGATTTAATTCAAACCTATATTGCTATTTCTAGCTTGAAAAGAGGTATATCTATGAAGTTGTCTATTTCAAACTTGGTGGTTAATGGTGCTGTTGGAGTGACCATTGAATTGTTTATCCTAATTACAGAAAGTACCAAATAGCGCCTAGAGGGTTCGAATCCCTCACACTCCATAAAAACCACTTTACTACAAGCGGTCAATAGGCTATAGCCTATTGACCGCTTGCCGTTTTCTTGATTTTAAAGGGATGAGGAGGCGGACAATAGGGTTAGGCAAAATAGAAAGGGGAAATATGACAAAAATTGGGTATGCAAGGGTCAGCACGACTGACCAAAACTTGGATAGGCAACTGGATCAACTGAAGCACGTTGACAGGCTCTTTCAGGAAGCGGTCAGCGGTGTCAGCAAAGACCGCCCACAGTTGAAAGCCATGCTTGACTATATCCGTGAAGGGGATATAGTCGTTGTGACAGAGCTAGAACGACTTGGAAGAAATAACCAGGAGCTAACTGAAGTCATGAATCAGATACAAACTAAAGGGGCTACCTTGGAAGTGTTAAACCTTCCAACCCTTCGAGGGATTGAAGATGATAACTTGAGACGGCTTCTAAACAACTTAATTTTAGAGCTATACAAGTACCAGGCACAAGCTGAAAGGGAACGAATCAAGGAACGTCAAGCCCAAGGGATAGCTATTGCAAAAACTCAGGGCAAATACCAGGGCAGAAAGGCACTCTTTACTGAAGACGATAGCAGACTAAAACACGCCTTCGAGCTTTACCTTTCAGGAATGTCTGATAAAGACGTGGCAGGCTTAACAGGCATAAACGAGCGAACGTTTAGGCGCTACCGTGAAAAATATCAGATAAAAAGATAGTGATTTATATCATGATTTTAATAGTGATAAAAATATTTATTAAAATCATGATTTTTATATTGATTTTTATCATGATGTATATTATAATAGAAGTATAGAAAAAGGGAGGAGAAAAGAAATAAATGAAATTACTCAGCTTTGTTGCCATCAAGGGTGGAGTCGGAAAAACAACTTTAGCCCTTCTAACAGGTCAGTATTTAGCTAGTCAAGGTCATAGAGTTTTATTTATTGATCTAGACCATCAAAGCAACCTAACACACTTTTATGACGTTTACGAGGATTCAGGAACAGTTGCTAATGTCTTTACTGGTTCAGGAGACGTGACCATTTTATCGGTTGCGCCTAACATTGATTTAATTGCAGGTTCTATGAGACTAGATGAAGCTGAAAGAAGACTTGAAACCAATCCTAATCAGAATATGTTTCTGTATGACTGGCTAGGTGAAAACCTGGAAGCAAAGAACCTGGCACAATACGACTATGTGATTTTAGATTGCAGACCTGACTTCGGGATTGCTACAAGAAATGCTATCGCTGTTAGTCATGCTCTTTTCAGTCCCATTACGCCAAGCGATTTTGCTTTTGAAGCGAAACAAAATCTTGAAGTCCGTCTTGACGAGTACAGAAAAACAGAAATTGTCCGTCCAAGCCGTGAGTCTCTAATTACTGCTAAACTCTACTTTTTGCCTAACATGATAAAGCATAATACGGCAAAATCGAAAGAGTTGTTATCTGTCCTTGAAAATGATGACAATGTTGTTGGTCAAATTCCTCAAAAGGAATTGTTTAACCGAGCATCAAAAGACAATACTGTTATTGACATCATGGCTGACCAAACATCACGAAACGAACACAAGGCTTTCTTTTCAGCTTTGGAAGAAACACTGATCCAAATTCAGACCGTGTCGGATAACTCCTAATATCAATCAATATAAAAACCATGATTTTAATAAATATTTTTATCACTATTAAAATCATGATATAAATAGCTATTTAAAAAGAGGTATGCAATGGCTTTTGAAATCAAAAAGGACAAAATTAGTAAAGCGTTAGGCGAGACAATACCGTCAGTCCCTAAGGCAAAATCACAAGGGCGAAGAGCAGGTCGCCCATCAGGGAAGACCAAACATCCTTATCAGTTCACCTTGAAGCCCCAAAATCGAGAAAAGCTAGATAGGATTGCGGAGCAAGCAGGATATAGCGGAGCATCAACTTTCCTTGATAATTGGATTGAGAGTTATGAAGAAGAATAATCGTCAATATTTTTATCACTATTAAAATCATGATAAAAATCACTATAATATTATTTACGCAGGTGACCTATGCAACCAACCTATGAAATTGATAACCCCAACCTTTCCTATCAGACTAAACTTGACTTATGGCAGACTGGCTTTGGTCTTCAGCAAGTAGACGGTCTTGAGCCATCACGCTATATGGTTGAATTGGCTAAAGAGCAGATTGAAGGTAAGATTGAGTATCAACAAATTTATGACCAAATTACCAAATACCATGAAGAGACCGATGATAGCACGAAAGAAGCTGATATTGTCTCTTTAAGGATTGTAGAGCTGTTATCAAGCAACGCCTTCAAGTTTGCCCCAACCACTCTAAAATCAATCCATAAAGAGCTATTCTTTGGCGTTCTAAGCCAAGGTATCCCTTTAGGAGAATATCGCCATTATAACATCACTAAAAAAGAGCCGATTTTAGAGGGAGATAGCGTTATCTATGATCATTATCAAACTATCTCGGCTAGCTTAACCTATGATTTTGACCAGGAGTCACAATTTGACTATCGAGGGAAGACACCTGAAGAAATGGTCAAGCACTTGAAAAAGTTTGTATCGGGAATTTGGCAAATCCATCCGTTTGGAGAGGGCAACACCCGAACTGTTACGGTCTTCATGATTAAGTACCTACGTTCACTAGGCTTTGAAGTTGATAATAGCCCGTTCAAAGAGAATGCACGTTACTTCAGGGATGCCCTGGTTTTGGACAATGCAAAATTGCTGAAGAAAAATCCTGAATACCTGGATAGATTTTTTGAAAATCTATTGTTAGGTGGTCAACATGAGCTATCTCTGAAGAAAATGTATCAAGAGGTTTTGCCAACTGCATCCGCTCCAAAGAACCAAAAAGACCAAGGTTTATCACTTTAGATATTGATTTTAATCACTATTAAAATCATGATATAAACCACTATTAAAATCACTATAGAAATATAGACCTTTCCGTTTGGAGAGGTCTTTTTTCTTTTCTTGTTTTTGGGGTATAATAGGCGGTAGCGATGATTGAGGTGACAAAAATGGATATAACCGTGTTAGACGAAAGAGAATTTTCAAGGCAGTTGAAACAAAATAATCAACGGGCTTTTCTGAAGATGATTGAAAACTATGAAAAATTCATTGCCCCTATTATGCGAGCGCAGGGGTACAAAAGAATCAATCAAAAAGAGCGGACAGTTATTTTTTCTTTTGGAGAAATGACCTTTTCACGTAGCAGATGGAAGAAAGATGACACCATCCGAATCCCTGTTGATGAAAAGCTAGGACTAGAACCAAGGTCGAGGTTTTCTCAGGAGCTACTTTACCAGGTGACCAAGCTTGCTAATTTTATGCCCTATCGTAAAGTTGTATCGGTGATGGAAATGTTAAAGGAAATCTATATCACCAAGAATACAGTTCAGCACGCTTTAGACATGGCAGGTGAACTACTAGCTGAAAAAGAGGAGTACGACTCTTTATCAGCTTCAGACTGGTCTGAAGATAACCAGGACAAAGTGAGAGCAAAGAAAGTCTATATTGAAGGTGATGGGGTTTGGGTCAAACAGGCAATGCCTGACAGGAAAAAGAAGTCTATTGAGTTAAGTCATTTTGTCGTCCATACTGGAAGCAAGAAGGGGAAGAGGAATATCTTAAAAGACAAGATAGAAGTTATCTCTACACGCTGTCATAAAGCCAAAGATAGACTAATGGATTTGTTGACTAGGCATTTTGAAATTACTCCCGAAACGGTCATTGTGACTAATTCTGATGGTGGTAAAGGCTATTCTCCTACGGACTTTAAGGACTTAGTTAGTGCTTTTAAGCCTAAAGAGCATTTGCACTTTTGGGATGCTTTTCACGTGAATCAATCCCTGAAAAAGAATTTACGTACTTTTCCTTTAGAGCTGACCAAACAAGCCTTTAAAGCGGTCAAGAGCCGAGATAAGGGTTTACTAGAAACGGTACTTGATACGGCTGAATCTTTGATTAAATCAGACAAAAAATTAGAGTCTTTTCAACGCTTCAAAAGACAACTTCTGAAAAACTTTAAATATACTGATCATCCTGAGAGCTTTGGACTCAGTAGCAAGGGTATTGGTATCATGGAATCTCAGCATCGCAAAGTGACGTATCGAATGAAAAATAGAGGTATGTATTGGAGTGAGAAAGGCGCTGACACTATGAGCCAAACCATTCTTTTAAACCATACAGGAGAATTGAGAGACCTATTTTTCGGAGAGTGGAGGAAATCCTACCAAACAATAAAAGACCAGGAAAAAGATTATCCTGGTCACTTTCAACATACTCAAAAATCAGATTATACACTACCACAGAACAATCGCTCAAACCGAAAACCGAAGTATTGGGGAGCTCTTACCGATGAAAGGGATTGAAAATCATAAGAAACCATGATTTGTCAAGCCTTTTAGAAAAAAAAGTTTGGGAAAATGCTTGCATTTTCCTCCCAAAGTGGTATAATAGACTTATAAAAAACACGAACAAAAGGCGCTGAGTGCTACTAACACTCAAACGCCCACCGATTAAACAACCGTTACTTGTTCAATCAGTTTAAATCTATTGTATCATCAAAAGAACAATAAATCAAGACTGGGACAGGAAAAAGTTGAAAGTTTCGGTCTTTTATTTACGTTCTATTGGTGATTTTTCATTTTCTCCCAAAAACAGACACACTCAAAGCGCATTCATTACTTGAAAATTAACCGTGGTTTATGCTATAATAGACTGTATTTAAAAAATTTTAAGGAGAAATGACAGAATGTC
>NZ_AJRC02000052.1:0-37343 GCF_000298695.2 Streptococcus sp. GMD3S
CGGGTACATGGACTTTTGCAATTTTATGGAGCGAATCGCACTGGCCGCTGGGCTGGACGATTGGTTCAGGTGCAGAATCTTCCTCAGAACAAACTCAAGGATTTGTCCCTTGCCAGAACCCTTGTGAAAGAAGGGAGGTTTGAAACCTTGGATACTCTCTATGAGAATGTCCCGAGTGTCCTTTCTGAACTTATTCGGACTGCCTTTGTCCCCAAAGCAGGTCATCAGTTTATCGTTGCTGACTTTGCTGCGATTGAAGCTCGGGTGTTGGCTTGGCTGTCTGGGGAATCTTGGCGGTTAGATGTTTTTGAACAGGGCGGGGATATCTATTGCGCATCTGCGTCTTCTATGTTTGGAGTACCGGTTGAGAAACACGGTGTTAATAGCCACCTTCGCCAAAAAGGTAAGATTGCAGAACTAGCTCTTGGTTATGGTGGGTCAGTCGGCGCTTTAACCGCTATGGGAGCACTGGATATGGGACTGGAAGAAGAGGAACTGCAGCCGCTCGTCAATCAGTGGCGGTCAGCCAATCCGCATATTGTGGCCTTTTGGTGGGAGATAGATAAGACCGCAAAGCAGGTCTATGAAACAAGAGAACCGAAGAAGATTAAGAATCTTGTCATCAGCTATCAATCTGGCATGCTCTTTATTACGCTACCTTCTGGACGAAAGCTAGCTTATGTTAAACCTCGCATGGGCATGAATGCATTTGGCAAACCTAGCTTGACCTATGAAGGGATTGGAGAGAGTAAGAAATGGACTCGGCTTGAGACCTATGGACCAAAGTTAGTGGAAAATATTGTTCAGGGTATCGCCCGAGATTTATTGGCCTATGGCATGGTGCAGCTCGAGCAAAAGGGATTAGCTATTGTTCTTCATGTGCATGATGAAGTGGTGGTAGAAGTGAGAGAAGAGAGTGTGGCAAAAGTCTGCCAGCTACTTGCCACAAAGCCAGACTGGGCCGAAGGTCTGCCTTTACAAGCCGACGGCTATGCCTGTGAATTTTATAAGAAAGATTAAGGAGGAAAGAATGGAACTTACCATTTCATTAGGAAACAAACGAACCGATAAGATTTGGACGCAAACCAGTTATAGCTTGGAACAGTTTGAAGCCCGCATTTCAACCACTATCCGAACGGCTGAGACCGTTGCAGAGTATAAGAAACTAGCGAAATCAAAACAAGATAATATTAAAGATGTCGGCGGCTTTGTTTTAGGAAAGCTTGACAAAGGAAGACGAAAGAAAGATGCGGTGTTGTCTCGCTCGGCTCTGACTTTAGATATGGACTTTGCGACACCTGGCATTATGGATGAAGTCGAACTCTTCTTTTCTTTCTTTGCCTATTTCTATTCAACGCATAAACATACCAAAGAGCATCCAAGGCTACGTTTGATTATCCCCTTATCTCGGGAAGTAACGGCTGAGGAATACCAGGCTGTTGCCAGAAAAGTGGCTGAAGATATCGGTATGGAGCTATTTGATGATACGACCTATGAACCGAGTCGACTCATGTATTGGCCTTCAACCTCGCAAGATGGAGAATTTGTCTTCAAAAAATTGGAGGGTGACTTCCTCAGTCCGGACACGGTTCTAGCGCGCTATCAGAACTGGAAAGATACGACTGAGTGGCCTGTATCCAGCCGGCAGAACAAGCTGCTGGAGCGGGCCATTGCCAAACAAGCAGATCCTCTTGGAAAATCTGGCTTGATTGGGGCTTTTAACCGAACCTACACCATTACAGAAGCAATTGAAAAATTTCTAGGAGATGTTTACAAGCCTTCCAGCATTCCAGGTCGTTTTGATTATATTCATGCCACAACCAGTGCTGGGGTTGTTCTTTATGATGACAAATTTGCTTATAGCCACCATGCGACCGACCCTTATGGTCACAGGCTTTTATCGGCTTTTGACCTGGTTCGCCTGCATCTCTTTGGTGATCAGGATGATGAGGAAAAGAAAGACTCAGCTAAGCAACCGTCTTATAAGGCTATGCAGGATTATGTCCTAAAAGATGATGCGACCAGGGAGACACTGGCAAAAGAGCGCTTAGCAGATGCGACTTTGGAATTTGCTGATACGGAGAATTGGCAGGCGAGCTTAGAGCTGGATAAGACCGGCCGTGTTAAGGATACCTTATCCAACATTGCGACGATTCTGCACTTTGACCCCAATCTTCAAAACATTGTCTACAATGAATTCAAGAATGTTATTGATGTGATTGGTGAGCTGCCTTGGAGACGGTCACGTCCTGGCTGGAATGATTCGGACTTAGCTAATGCCAAGCTCTACTTTGAGCGTGTCTATGGTATTTGGTCACCTACCAAGTTCAAGGATGCTCTTTTAGCTGTGGTGACTTCTTACCGGCTCTACCATCCCATTAAGGAGTATTTAGAACCCTTGGTCTGGGATGGAGTCGAACGGATTGATTCGCTTCTTATCGTTTACCTTGGGGCAAAGGACACAGCTTATACACGAGCAGTCATGCGAAAAACTATGGTGGCTGCGATAGCAAGAATTTATGAACCAGGTATTAAGTTTGATTCTATTCTTGTACTAAATGGACCGCAGGGGATAGGAAAATCAACCTTCTTTCTCAAGCTAGGTAAAGAGTGGTTCTCGGATTCTCTGGCGATTTCAGACATGCGGGATAAAACTGCGGCAGAAAAGCTCCAGGGCTATTGGATTCTAGAAATTTCTGAGATGACAGGAATTCGAAAAACAGATGTGGAAACTGTTAAATCCTTTATATCACGACAGGATGATAAGTTCCGTCAAGCCTATGGGGTGAATGTGGAAAGTCACCCACGCGCTTGTATTATTGTGGGTTCAACCAATTCAGAAGGTGGCTTCTTGCGAGACGTGACTGGGAACCGTCGCTTTTGGCCGATTCGAGTGTCCGATGCCAGTCAGTTAAAGCCTTGGGAGCTAGTCGATGTAGACCAATTGTGGGCAGAAGCCAAGGTCTATTATGAAGCAGGGGAGGAATTGTTTCTAAAAGGAAAAGCAGAAAATGAAGCAAATAAAGAGCGACAGGAGGCCATGGAATCAGACGACCGAGAAGGCATTGTAGCTGAGTACCTGGATACCTTATTGCCAGATAACTGGGCCAAGATGGACTTATATGAGCGACGGACTTTCTTGGCTGGTAGTGACTTTGGCAGTCAGACTTTGAAGGGAACAGAACAGCGTGAGCGGGTCTGCATTATGGAAATTTGGTGTGAGTGCTTCGGTAAGGAACGACAGAATATCAAAAAGGCTGATTCCTATGAAATTGAAGGAATTCTAAATAAAATCGGTGGCTGGAATAAGTACACAGGAAATACGACTGGTAAGATGAAGTTTTCCCTGTATGGTACTCAACGTGCTTTTGTCCGGGTGCCGTAAGGCAACTTGGGAAGCTTTAGTTGGTTTCCGCAGGTTTTCGATTTTACCTTTCAGCAACCGAATGGGAAACTGCTCAAAGCTGTTGCCAATAGTAGTTTCTCTAGTACTAGTTTCCTTAGTTGCCTATCTTTTCTAAGAGAGTAGTGTTACTACTAGTAAAATAGGAGTAATGGACACCCATACGCGCGTAAGGAGTTTGAACCCTTTTGGCACCCCCTATCGGAAACCCTGGGAGGAGAAGAAATGCGAGAAAGAGAAATTGAAGAAAAACTGAGACTAGAAAGTCAGAAGCGGGGTGGTCTCGCCATGAAGTTTGTCTCGCCTGGCTTGGTAGGGATGCCTGATCGAATCGTGATTTTACCTCAAGGAAAGATTGGTTTTGTGGAGTTAAAAGCCCCAGGAGAAAAGCCCAGAAAGATTCAGGTCAGGCGCATGGAACAGTTAAGAAAGCTGGGGTTTCTGGTTTATATGCTGGATGATAAAGGAAAGATTGGAGAAATACTAGATGACATACAAGGCACATCCTTATCAGGAGGTAGCGACTCGATTCATTGAGGAGCATGAGACAGCTTGTTTGATTCTTGATATGGGACTAGGCAAAACCGTGATTACCTTAACGGCATTGTGGAATTTGATATTGGATTCATTTGAGGTCAGAAAAGTCTTGGTCATTGCCCCGCTTCGAGTAGCCAGTCATACTTGGAAGAGTGAGCTGGATAAGTGGGAACATTTAAAGGGGCTGGATATTTCCATTGCCATTGGCAGTGAACCAGAGCGAAGAGCCGCCTTAACACGCTCAGCCTTTATTTATACCATCAACCGAGAAAATGTCGTCTGGTTGATTCAGAATCAACTCTTTGATTTTGATATGGTGGTGATTGATGAGCTATCTAGCTTCAAGTCTTATCAGGCTAAACGCGTCAAGGCTCTTAGGAAAGTTCGATTTAAAATCAAGCGCATGGTTGGGCTGACGGGAACTCCTGGAAACATCATGGACCTATTTTCTGAGATTGGCATTTTAGATGGCGGACAGCGCCTGGGACGCTTCATCACAGCTTTTCGCAATCAGTATTTTGACCCCGACAAACGAAACGGTCAGGTTATCTTTTCTTATAAGCCAAAGGATGGCGCAGAAGAAGCCATCTATGAAAAGATAGCGGATATGACGATTTCTATGAAGGCAGTGGATTATCTTAATATGCCAGAACGAGTGGACAATGAAGTTCTAGTTGAGATGTCGGAGACAGAATTTGCAGTTTATAAGGAGCTCAAAGCAGAGATGGTGGTTTCTCTCAAGGGGCAGGTACTTGATGCCGTGAACAGTGCCAGCCTTTCGAATAAATTACTGCAGATGGCTAATGGCATGGTTTATGATGAGAATCGAAAGGCGGTACTCTTGCATGATCAGAAGTTAGTGGCTCTTGAAGAAATGGTGGAGAGTATGAATGGCCGGCCTTTGTTAGTCGCTTATTGGTTCCAGCATGATTTGAAACGCATCAAGGAACGTTTTTCAGAAACTAGAGTGATTCAAAGCAATCAGGATATTGAGGACTGGAACAAGGGAAAGATAGTCCTTGGTTTGATTCACCCGGCAAGCAGTGGTCATGGACTGAATCTTCAAGCTGGCGGTCATACCATTTGTTGGTTCGGCTTAACTTGGTCTTTGGAGCTGTACCAGCAACTTAATGCCAGGCTCTGGCGGCAAGGGCAGAAAGAAACGGTGGTTGTTCACCACATCATTACAAAGAGCACGATGGACGAACAAGTCATGAAACGATTGAAAGAAAAGGACATCTCTCAGCAATCCCTGATTGATGCCGTCAGATATGAATTGAGAGAGGAGGAAAAGGATGGATAAAATAGAAAGCTTTTTCTATGATTACAAGAACATGAAAAAGGAGATGAAGCTCTTATGTAGCCAGTTGGACCAGTTTGTCGGCATCTCAGAAAATGAGATGCTGGACACCATGGTCTATGGTCGGTCTGATGAACCAAGGGTGCAGACCAGTAAGAATCCTTATCGCAGTGAGATCATTGCTTTATCCTACAAGGAAGAAACAGAGAAAGCCAATCGGGAGCTTTATCAATATTTGTCAAAGCGCTACTGTCGTTTAGTTCAGGAATTGCATTTTTTTGAAGTAGCTGTCAGTCAGCTTCCAGATGATTTGGCGGAATTTGTGACGGATTTAGTCATTGTGTCAGAAAGCTGGGACAACCTTATGGTCAAGTATCATATCAGCAGGAGTACCATTAGCAGGTGGAAGCAAAAGGCCATTAAGGAACTGCGTTTGATTTATACCATCAGAAACCAGCAGTTAGAAGATTTTTTACTTAGCTAGAGGAGAACCATATGTGCAAACGAGGAGATATTTATTACGTAGATTTTGGAAATCAGAAAAACAGTCATATTCAGCAAGGGATTCGACCGGCCATCATCGTCAGCAATAATAAAGCTAATGACCATTCTCATTTGGTTACGGTTGTTCCCCTAACCAAGCAGGTTCAAAAGAAAAAGCACCTGCCTACTCATGTGTATCTACCTAAGAAAGTTTTCAAAGGGCTTAAGTGGTCCAGCTTGGTTTTGGCAGAGCAGGTTCTTACAGTGGATAAATTTCAGTTAAAAAATAAGGTCATGACCATTCGAGAAGAAGCCTGGCTGGTGCGGATTGACCGGGCTTTACGGGTCCAGATAGGAGTTTAAAAAATTTTGAATAATCTTCGCTAATGACTTGATAAATAAAAAGTCGTACGGTAACATACACATACAAAAAAGAAAAGGGGTAAAAGCCCTGAAAAAATAGTGGACTTAATTAAGAAATACGGATTTTACCACGTTGGAAGTTGACGACTACGTTTGGTTGGACTAAGGAGGCAGAAACATGTGGCAAGAAGGAATATTTACAAGTCACAATCGAAAGGTGGTTTACCTAGCGAAGGTAAGCACTGAACCCTTCGAGGATGGAATAGACAACGGACGCATCTTTAAATTGGGAGTGGACGTAGACGGTGAGGAAGTCATTAGTTACGACAGGGGTTGGGAAATGTATCCGGAAGATGAAAGCCTAGAAGAAATTTTGGACCAGATTCTAGAACGTTTTCCAGCTTAAATATAGAGCGCAGAAATATTTGAAGTTTCTGCCTTAAAAATGTCTGAGATACAAGAAATGGTCATTTCAGGCATTTTTTTGTACATTTGAGAGGATAGCAACCCCTGATCAGTTGTTTTTAGTTATACTAGAAGTACCAACAGAAAGAGGTGCTACACTTGAAAATCTTAGAAGTTGAAATCCTATCTACTTTATTTGTTTCAGGAGTCTATATCTACCATATCAAGTTTCAATTCTTAACACTTTATAATCAACAAACCTACAGCATGCAGGTTATGCCAGTGACAAAGGAAGCCATCTCAGATATGGCAGCATACATAATGGAAAATTATTACAGGCGCATGGTTCGTTGTTCATTGGATTGTTTTTCATTTGCGTAATAGGTCTACTTAACGTATAATATGATGTAGATGAGATATTCTCATGTCATCACTTTGATGAGACAAGTGACGGTTCTGACTTGTTGGTAAACAAAAATTAGCCGAGTGTGAAATGAGAATTTTTAATTTGAGTGGTCGGCTCATGGTCAATCTGATATTAATCTTGGACATAAGGGCCAAGCGGGTGGCGGACACCAAAATTAAATCCGATATTTAATCTTGGACATAAGAGCCAAGCGGGTGGCAGACACCAGAATAAACCGACTAAAATAAATGGCTTACAGCTTGCTGTAGGTCATTTTCATTTAGAAATTGAAAAGAGGTTGAGGTTTCAAAATTTTGAAAAAATTCCACTGATTACTTGCATCACCTCCTTTCTTGTTGTATAATATTAGTGAAGATAGAAATATCTTGAGTGTGGAGACACTTTAAAGTTGTACTGGGTATGGAACAGGTATAATTCCATAACTTAAAGCTATCAAGATGGGTAGCGAGCTCCAAAGCAGAGATAGTGCTTGACTAATACGGCTAGTAGAAGAATGTCCGTAACATTTTAGCTATCAAGATGGGTAGCGAGCCTGACAACCAGGATAAAACACTCACTATATAAATAGAAGGGTGACCTGAGTAGGTTGCTCTTTTATTGTTAAAGAAAGACTGGAAAAGCTTAGTGAATATTCATAGAAAAAAAGAGCAAGTAAGAAGAAATATTATTAGTAGTGCTCGTTTGTATAAGGAGAGACTTGTAGGTAAGCGTTTTATTTATATATTTGGTGATGAATGTTTTGAAATGCATTTTAAAACTGATAGTTTTAAACATCTTACTGGTGCAAATGCAAGACTGTCGCCAAACCAATTTTACATGTCAGCCTCTGAAGGGCATTTAGGGGGAAATCAGATATTTTTTAATGATCGCCATCCATTAAGTATAGCAATCAGAAAAACGGAGGGATTGAGAGCACTAGATTTATTTATAAAAGAGGAGCTATTTGTAATAAAGGATTTAGTTACTGCGTCAGCAACTTATCCGTATGCACTCACAAACCTAGATAAATCATTATTAGTGGTTCTGGACTCAACTGATGCTACTGGGGATACATATTATGTGCCTAGGAGTTTTAGAGTTAAAGATAGAAATATATTTGATAAAACAAGCTCTCAGTCTATTCATGCTGTCGATTTTATTTTAAGTAAAGAAGATGTGATAAGGAAGTATGATACTATCCACATGCAAGATAAGGGAAAAAGTTTGAGTACTTTATCAGAGGAGCTGAAAATGAAAATCTCTGATGATCTTATGTGCTAGTAGCCGTATTTTATAACTGAAATACTAAGTTCTATCTGTTGGTGAGATAGAACTTTTTTATTTGTCAAGTAAAAACTGTAAAAAACAAAAAGACGGGACTACCCCGGTATTAGGGCGGGACTACTCTGGAACTACCCCGGTATTAGGGCGGGACTACTCTGGAACTACCCCGGTACTAATACGGTACTAAGTCGGTACTGCTTTGCACGAATAATTGTGATATGATTAAGATGTGAAAGAACATAGAGAGGAGGGGTGAAGGCCATGCCGAGACGACCCGCTCAGCCCTGCAAATTTCCAAACTGTCCAAAGCTCGTACCTTATGGTTCTAAGTACTGCGAGGATCACCAAAGTGTTCACTCACTTGAGGTGAAGTCGACAAAGGCTAAAGGTTACGACTCACGGTGGAACAAAGCTCGGCTTCATTTCTTGAAAACACATCCGCTTTGCGTGAGGTGTCGAGCTAAAGGAATGATTACACCTGCAACAGTAGTGGATCATATCACTCCTCATCGAGGAAACCAAAAACTCTTTTGGAATGAGGGCAACTGGCAACCTCTTTGTAAATCCTGTCATGATTATAAAACTATGACGGAAGACCATGCTCCAATTTATGGCTATGATTTCTGACGAGGGGTAGGGGGGATAAAATCTCTGTGAGTTGCCTCTCAAAAGACCGTGGCCCCCTCAAACGTGCATTTTCGCAAAATGTAAAAGGGGTATATTTTTTGAAGAAATAAATAACTGAAAAACAAGCTGTAACAGGAAGTTATGGCTTGTTTTTATTTCGTTTTATGATTTAAAAGGTTAGAGATTTCAGTAAAGAAAGGAGGCAGAAATGGACGATTTTCAGAGAAAACAGATTAGAAAACTACGTTCTGAAGGTTTGGGATACCAATCGATTGGAAAGATAGTCGGTTTATCTAGGGATTCTGTTCGCAATTACTGCAAACGAAATCCGGAACTATTGGGCTATCGAAATGCCGTCACGAAGATGATGAAAGACCAAGCCAGTGG
Organism: Streptococcus sp. GMD3S; assembly: GCF_000298695.2. Taxonomy (GTDB): domain Bacteria; phylum Bacillota; class Bacilli; order Lactobacillales; family Streptococcaceae; genus Streptococcus. Next base: position 9,196 of record NZ_AJRC02000052.1, read on the forward strand.
TCTTCCTTGTTGCCTTCACTGTAAAGAAACCTTTATCCCCAAAGGAACTGGTCGACCTAAGAAGTTTTGTTCAGATGCTTGTCGGAGATACTGGTGGCAGGACCATCCAGAATTACACCAGAAACAAAATACAGCTTACTATGAATTGGCTTGCCAACATTGCGGTAAGTCTTTTTTATCATACGGCAATGCGAAGCGGAAATTTTGTAGCCATGCCTGCTATATTCAATCTCGTTTTTACTAAGGAGGTAGTATGAAAGTCACACAAGATATGACATGGGTCTCTTTATCCATTGACTCTTTAAAACCAGCGGCTTATAACCCACGAAAGAAACTCAAGAAGGGTGATAAGGAATACGAAAAAATCAAGAAATCCATTGTGGAGTTTGGTTATGTTGACCCGATTATTGTTAATTTCGATGGTACTGTAATTGGAGGCCATCAACGACTGACCGTCTTATCTGACTTGGGCTATAAAGAAGTTCAATGTGTTCAGGTTCGAATTGAGGATGAGAATAAGGTAAAGGCCCTGAATGTTGCTTTAAATAAAATCACAGGCGCGTGGAATGAAGAACTTCTCGCAGACCTGATGGTGGACTTGCAAGATGCGGATTTCAATTTAGACCTAACCGGTTTTGAAGCCCCAGAAATCGATCAGCTATTTTCTAAGGTTCACAACAAGGAAGTGAAAGAAGATGACTTTGATGTAGATGGGGAGCTGACAAAACCGACTATCTCGAAACAAGGAGATATCTGGCATCTTGGGAAACACCGAGTGATTTGTGGTGATTCTACAAAGCTAGAAACTTATCAGCTTCTCCTGGGAGATAAGAAGGCCAACCTTATCGTAACTGACCCTCCTTACAATGTTAATGTGGAAGAAACAGCGGGAAAAATCAAAAATGATGATATGTCCGATGCGGATTTTTATCAGTTCCTTTTTAACATGTTTGTCAATGTAGAACAGTCCATGGAGGATGATGCTTCTATCTATGTTTTCCATGCGGATACAGAAGGACTGAATTTCAGAAGGGCCTTTAAGGATGCTGGCTTTTATCTGAGCGGTTGTTGCGTTTGGAAAAAGAATGCTCTGGTATTAGGTAGAAGCCCTTACCAGTGGCAACATGAACCTGTGCTCTATGGCTGGAAACAAAAAGGAAAACACCAATGGTTTTCTGATAGAAAGCAGACGACCATTTGGGAATATGACCGTCCAAAATCCAGTAAAGAGCATCCGACTATGAAGCCTGTTCAGCTTATGGCTTATCCGATTCAGAATTCTTCCATGCGAGGGACACTTATACTGGACCCATTTTTAGGCAGTGGGTCTACCTTAATTGCGGCTGATCAGACAGGTCGAGTTTGTTATGGCATAGAACTGGATGAAAAGTTTGTGGATGTTATTGTCAAACGCTACATGGAAGCAACAGAAAAGACGGATGTGAAACTAATCCGTGAAGGCAGGACCTTATCTTTTGAAGAAGCTTTGAATGAAATGGAGGAAGCACAATGACGATAACTTTTCTGGATTTCTTTGCAGGAATCGGTGGCTTTCGTTGTGGATTAGAGTTGACGGGAATGAAATGTATTGGCTATTGCGAGAAGGATAAGTTTGCAAGAAAATCATATGAAGCCATGTATGAAACGAAAGGAGAATGGTTCCATGACGATATCACAAGCATCAACCCAGCACAACTTCCAAAAGCAGATTTATGGTGTGCGGGAAGCCCTTGTCAAAATCTGTCTATCGCAGGAAAGCGAGCCGGATTATACGGTGAACGAAGTGGACTCTTTTTTAGATTTGTTGCTTTGCTCGAAAGCCAAGAAGAAAAGGATAAACCCGAGTGGATACTCCTTGAAAATGTTAAGGGACTTTTATCAAGCAGCCGGGGACGAGATTATCTCGACTATCTCTCTAGTCTGGGGCAAGCAGGGTATGACCTCGAATGGCAGATTTTTAATTCCAAAGATTACGGAGTCGCACAAAACAGAGAACGAGTCTATACTCTCGGACATCTTAGAAGCAGAGGTAGACGACAAGTATTACCTGTCCGCAGAGAAAGCAGCAGCCATCTTAAGCAGCTTATAGGTGGCATGCAAAGTTACAGAGTTTATGATACTTCTGGCATTTCAACGACTCTTGTTGGTGAGGGAGGCGGAGTAGGTGCTAAAACAGGACTCTATATGATTGACCAATCTTTGACAGCTCCTAAGGTAACAAATACAGCACGCTGTATCACTGCTCGCTATACATCAGGGGTGACAAAAAGAACAGCTATGAATACAGCAGTTTTAGAAGTTGCTGAGCAAGAGGGGATAAAGGTTCGCAATGGTACTAAGAAAGGTTATCAAGTTGCGAATGTTGGAGATTCAGTTGATTTATCTTATCCAGGATCCAGAACAAGAAGAGCACGAGTTGGAAAAGGATTGGCTCATAACCTTTCTTGCGGAGGGCAAATGGGAGCTGTTGTCTGGAAGGGAAAAACAGTTAAGATTCGAAGATTGACTCCTAAAGAATGCTTCAGGCTTTAAGGATTTCCTGATGAGTTATTTGAAAAAGCTTGTGCCGTAAATTCGGATGCTCAGTTGTATAAACAAGCAGGAAACGGTGTGACAGTATCAGTTGTATTTGCTATTGGGAAAGCCATTCTAAATGCGATAAAGGAAAATCATGACGAATAATCTTCCTGAATCAGAAACCAAGCATTATCTTGAAAAAATTGCTGTTCAATTGGAGTCGTTTCCATCGATATCACCAGTTTCCAAAATACAACTTCAGGAACTGCTTATGCATATTAAGAGGGCATTGAAGACCAATCAGTTTGGTTATCTAGAATTGAAATATATCAATCAAATGATTGAGCAATTGATTGTGGAGACCACTCTTGAAAGTCAAAAAATATTCGAATAATTATCTCTTATAACTGGATAAATATGTATAATAGAGGTATTATACCATTGAACAAATTGAACCCCAAAGGAGAACAAAGATGAATGCGAAGATTGTAGAATTATTAAAAAAGCGGTATCCTGCTGGAACAAGGGTGCGGCTCTTAAAAATGGAAGACCCGAATCCAGTGCCAATTGGTATGTTGGGAACGGTGGAAGATGTAGATGATATTGGTTCCTTGGTTGTTCAATGGGACAATGGCCGACAACTCCATGTGTTACATGGCATTGATGAAGTAGAGAAAATCGATTCATAAGAAATTAAGTCTTCGGACTTTTTTCTTGTGGGCTGAAGGAGGTGAGGGCATGGCACAGAAGGGCAGAAAGCCCAAACCAATTAGTTTAAAAATCTTAGAAGGGAATCCTGGCAAGCGTCCACTTCCAAAGAATGAAATACAGCCTAAGAAGAAAGCTCCTAGATGCCCTTCCTGGCTTGAAGAAGATGCCAAGAAAGAATGGAAGCGTATGGGCAAAATCCTAGAAGGATTGGGACTTTTAACTGATATGGATATGACAGCTTTTGCAGGTTACTGCCAAGCTTATGCACGCTGGAAGGAAGCAGAAGAGTTTCTTTCAAAACACGGCTCTATCATCAAAACTCCCAATAGCTATCTCCAACAAGTGCCACAAGTTTCTATTTCTCAGACCAATCTTAAAATCATGCTTAAATTCTGTGAACAGTTTGGCTTGACTCCATCTTCCAGAACACGACTTGCTTCGATGGATACAGATGTGGGGTCAGGTGATGAAATGGAAGATTTACTTGGAGGGCGCTTATGACATATTACTACATCCCTTCTCCCTTCATGCTTCCAACTTCTCATTATGACGAGAAAAAGGCAGACCGGGCAGTAACCTTCATTCAGAATCTCTGCCATACCAAAGGACGCTGGGCGGGACAGAAATTCTTCTTATTACCCTGGCAGGAACAAATTGTACGTGACCTTTTTGGTATCGTAAAAGAAGATGGGAATCGACAGTTCCTGACGGCCTATGTAGAGATTCCTAAAAAGAATGGGAAGTCTGAACTAGCTGCTGCGATTGCTCTTTATCTCTTATACGCAGACGGAGAAGCCAGTGCCGAAGTGTATGGGGCAGCTTGTGACCGAAATCAAGCTTCTATTGTTTTTGATGTGGCCAAGCAAATGGTTTTGATGAGTAAAGCTCTGGAGAAACGATCCAAAGTCATGGGAGCCACTAAACGTATCATCAATTATTCCAATGCTGGTTTCTATCAAGTGTTATCGGCTGAAACTGGAACCAAGCATGGACTCAATGTATCAGGTTTAGTCTTTGATGAAATTCATGCCCAGCCCAATCGCCATTTATACGATGTCTTAACCAAAGGGAGTGGTGATGCAAGGGAGCAGCCGCTCTTTTTTATTATCACGACAGCAGGAAACGATAAAAACTCTATTTGTTATGAATTGCATACCAAGGCCTTAGATATACTAAAGGGGCGAAAAAAAGATAGTACCTTTTATCCAGTTGTCTATGGCCTTTCAGAAGAAGATGATTGGAACGATGAAGAGAACTGGCTAAAGGCTAATCCCTCCCTTGGTCATACGATTGGGATTGACCGGGTTCGGGAAGCTTATCTGAATGCCTTAGATAACCCAGCAGAAGAAAATGTATTCAAGCAATTGCGACTCAATATTTGGACCAATTCAGCTGTGACTTGGATTCCGGAACATATCTATGATAAAGGAAGACAGCCGATTGATGTGGAGAGTCTAAAAGGCAGAGATTGTTATGCTGGTCTGGATTTATCTTCCACTTCAGATATTACAGCCTTTGTCCTAATCTTCCCACCAAGAAATGAAGCAGAGAACTATCAAGTTCTTCCATATTTTTGGTTGCCTGAAGAAACCCTGGTTCTTAGATCTAGACGAGACCATGTGCTGTACGATGTCTGGGAAAAGCAAGGCTTTCTTCTTACCACGGAAGGGAATGTTGTTCATTATGGATTTATTGAACGGTACATTGAAGAACTGTCCACTATCTATCATATCAAAGAAATTGCCTATGACCGCTGGAATGCGACACAGATGGTTCAGAACTTAGAAGGCATGGGTTTAACAATGGTTCCATTTGGTCAGGGCTATAAGGACATGAGTCCACCTTCCAAAGAGTACTATAAACTCATGATGGAAGGTAAAATCCAGCATGGAGGTCATCCGGTTCTAAAATGGATGGCCCAAAACGTAGTCATGAGACAGGACCCAGCCGGAAATATTAAGCCTGATAAAGAAAAATCTGTCGAAAAGATTGACGGGATTATCGCGACCATTATGGCTTTAGACAGGTGCATTCGACATCAAAAGAATGACGGTAGTATTTATGACGAGCGAGGAATCTTATCCTTTTAAATTTATTAGATTTTCCACAATTGAAAGAGTGATTGTAAAGCATCTCAAGCGAGGTGCTTTTTTTCATGCCTAGAAAAGGAGATGACTATGGGAATATTGGAACGATTAGGACTAAAACGACAGAGGGGAGAGCCCAAAAATAAGTATGAAGGGAATGACTTTTCGCTACTCTTTGGTCGAACCACGAGTGGGAAAACGGTCAATGAACGGACGGCATTACAAACGACAGCGGTCTATGCCTGCGTAAGGATTCTGTCAGAGACCATTGCATCTTTACCTCTTCATGTTTATCGATACTCCGAAGGAGGAAAAGCAAAGGATACGGAACATGTCCTTTACACGCTTTTGCATGATGAGCCGAATCCTGACATGACATCTTTTGTCTTTCGGGAAACCTTGATGAGCCATCTCTTGATCTGGGGGAATGCCTATTCTCAGATTCTTCGTGACCGTTCAGGTCAGGTGATTGGGCTGTATCCTTTGCTACCGGATCAGATGAGCGTTCATCGAAGTGAGAAGGGCAAGCTCTTTTATGTTTACAATCGTTATGAGGAAGACAATCCTAATTTTCAGGAAAAAGGAAGCATTGTTTTATCACAAGAAGAGGTACTTCATATTCCAGGCTTAGGGTTTGATGGTCTGATTGGTTATTCTCCGATTGCTCTGGCGAAGAATGCGGTGGGGATAACGCTTGCCTGTGAAGAATATGGCGCTAGTTTCTTTGGCAACGGTGCTAACCCCGGTGGAGTTCTCGAACACCCGGGTATCTTAAAAGACCCTGCTAAGGTCCGAGATTCCTGGAATGCAGTCTATCAGGGGACACGAAATGCTCATAAGGTAGCTGTCCTGGAAGAAGGTATGAGCTATAAGCAAATTGGGATACCGCCTGAAGAAGCACAGTTCTTGGAAACCCGCAAGTTTCAAATCAATGAGATTGCGCGTCTCTTTCGGATTCCACCGCACATGGTAGGAGATTTAGAGAAGTCCAGTTTCTCTAACATTGAGCAACAATCCCTTGAGTTTGTTAAGTATACCTTGGATCCCTGGGTGGTTCGGTTTGAACAGGCTCTTAAGAAAAGTTTGCTGCTGCCGGAAGAAAAGAAGACCCATTTCATTAAATTCAATGTGGATGGCTTGCTTCGTGGGGATTACCAAAGTCGAATGAACGGCTATGCGATTGGACGGCAAAACGGCTGGCTCTCGACAAATGATATCCGAGAGCTGGAAGAACTCAACCCTATCCCGCCAGAAGAAGGGGGTGACCTTTACCTCATTAATGGCAATATGACCAAGTTAAAAGATGCAGGAGGATTTATGAAAACAAATCAAAAAGGAGAGAGTCATGAATAAATTTTGGAATTTCAGCGAGAATGAAATGGGGCGTGTGCTGCATCTAAATGGTACAATCGCTAGTGAATCCTGGGTGGATGATGATGTGACTCCGCGAATCTTTAAGAATGAACTCATGAGTGGCACCGGACCATTGACCTTATGGATTAATTCACCGGGTGGAGATGTCTTTGCGGCAGCTCAAATCTACAATATGTTAATGGACTACAAGGATGACGTGACCGTCAATATTGATGGCATAGCAGCTTCGGCAGCCAGTGTTATTGCTATGGCGGGAACCACCGTCAATATGAGTCCAGTTGCTATGATGATGATTCACAATCCGATGACGGTCGCAATTGGCGATTCTAAAGAAATGGAGAAGGCCATTGCTATGTTATCGGAAGTCAAAGAGTCCATTCTCAATGCCTATGAAATTAAGACTAGTTTATCTCGGGTACAGCTATCCCACTTGATGGATGCTGAGTCTTGGTTTAATGCTAAGAAGGCTCTTGAACTTGGGTTTGCGGATTCTATTTTGTATGAGCCTGCACCTCATGAAGATGGGACGGTTCAAAGTATGATGTTTAGTCGAGCAGCGGTGACCAACCAGCTGCTTTTAAAATTGGCTGATAAAAAACCTCAGCCCAAAACACCAGTTTCTCAGTTAGAGAAACGGTTGTCACTCTTGAAATAAGAAAGGAATAACCATGAGTAAAATTTTACAATTGCGAGAAAAACGAGCGCAGGTATGGGAGAAAGCAAAAAGCTTTCTGGATACCTGTCGGGATGATAAGGGGCTGGTTTCTGTAGAAGATACGGCCCGTTATGAAGAAATGGAAGATGAGGTTGTTCGCCTTGGTAAAGAGATTGAACGCTTGGAGCGGCAGGAAGCACTGGACAAGGAATTAGCCAGTCCGGTTAGTCAAGCCATTGTCGCCAATCCAACTGTAGGCGGAGGAAATCCAAAAGGCGGACGTTCCTCTAAAGCCTATAACACAGCTTTTTGGAACAATATCCGCAAGAAAAACTTCTATGATATCGAAAATACCCTCAGTATTGGAGACGACTCACGTGGCGGTTACTTGGTTCCAGATGAATATGAGAAACGTCTGATCCAGGCTCTTCAAGAAGAAAACTTCATGCGGAGTCTTGCAACGGTCATTCAGACTTCAAGCGGGGAGCGGAAGATTCCAGTTGTGTCAGGGAACGGTGAAGCCACTTGGATGGATGAGAACTCTAAGTTCAAGGAATCAGAAGATACCTTTAGTCAAGTAACGCTTGGTTCCCATAAGGTTGGAACAGCTATTAAGATTTCTGATGAGCTGCTCTATGATTCCGTCTTTGATTTGGAAAGCTATATGGCTAATGAATTTGCTCGTCGTATTGGTGTGAAGGAAGAAGAAGCTTTTCTGATTGGTGATGGAACAGGTAAGCCAACTGGAATTTTTCAAACGGTCACTGAAGGGGCGACTAGTGGTGGTGCGACGATTACCTTTGACGATGTCATGGATTTGTATCACTCGCTTAAATCACCTTATCGGAAAAATGCAGTATGGATTTTGAACGACTCCACCGTAAAAGCTTTACGGAAACTCAAGGACAATAACGGCAACTATATTTGGCAGCCATCTGTTCAAGCTGGTGTACCAGATATGATTCTGAATCGTCCTTATTTCACCTCTAGCTTTGTGCCAACCATTGATACAGGTAAAAAAGTTTTGGCTTTCGGTGACTTTTCTTACTACTGGATTGCGGACCGTCAAGGACGTTCCTTTAAGCGCCTGAATGAACTCTATGCAGAAAGCGGTCAAGTTGGCTTTCTTGCTAGTCAGCGCGTGGACGGCAAGTTGATTCTGAATGAAGCGGTTAAAGTCTTGACCATGAAATGAGGCTTCTCATGAAGATTAGTTTGGAGGAAGCAAAGAACTATCTGAGAGTCGAACACTCAGAGGATGACCACTTGATTCAAGTCATGATTTCTGCCAGTGAAGAGTTGTGTTCTAGTATCCTACGCAAGAATCTAGAGGAAGTGACGGAGGAGAAAGAAGTTGACTTCCTTCAGACGATTGTTTTGTTTGGGACAGCTTATCTTTACGAGCACCGAGAAGAAGGAGGGCAGGAGAGTTTGGTAGAACTCCTCAAGGCTCTTCTTTCTGCTCACAGAAGGGATGTGTTCTGATGAAGATAGCTCCATTAAGCAAACGGGTTTTCTTTGAAAAACGAGTCATTGTGCAAGATGCTATTGGCAATGAAAGCAGTCAGTGGCAGCAATTGTTTTCTAGGTGGTGTTCCTGCAAGGTGCTTCTTGAAATGGAAGGCACTACAACAGTAATGGTCAAGAATATTCATCAGTTACGCTTTACGCTGCGCTACGACTCTTCCATTCGAGAGTTGGATAGTCAAACCACTCGTCTTCGCTTTGAGGATAAGTTTTATAATATCAAGGCCATTGATTCGTTAACTTATCCTCAGGAGATAATCCTGATAGATGCGACAGAGGAGGTACAATATGGCAACAATTGACCCGTCTGACCTAGCTCGAGCTGTTCAAAAGGAGTTGGAGAATTATGTTGAAAGGTCTACTGAAACAGTGAAAGCAGTGGTGGAAGACAGCACGGGGGAAGCTGTTAATGAGTTAAAGAAACATTCTCCGAAAAAGCGGGGGAAATATGCTCGAGGCTGGAACTCTACTGTGACTAAAGAAACGAATCTAGCTTTGACAAAAACGATTTATAATCGAACACCAGGACTGACACACCTCCTTGAAAATGGTCATGCTAAACGAGGCGGTGGCAGGGTTGAAGGAATTCGGCATATTGCTCCTGTTGAAGAAAAGATGATTCGCCAATTTGAAGAGCGCTTGAAGGAGAAGTTATGAAAAAAGATGAGTGGTTTTCATTTTTGAACAGTCTAGGTTTACCCTGTGCCTATCATCATTTTGAGGAGGGGCATAGTCCAGCTCCTCCCTTTGTGGTGTATTGGTTTCCTGCTTCTCAGAATTATGGCGCAGATAATCTGGCTTATCACAAAGGAAGTCAAGTCAGACTGGAGCTTTATACCGAGAAAAAAGACCTTGAATTAGAAGAGAAAATAGAAGCAGCACTCGACAGTCATTCTCTCTTTTTTGACAAGGAAGAAACCTATTTGGATACAGAAAAGCTGTATCAGGTTATTTATCATTTAAGTCAATAGAAAGGAAAAATCCGATGGAGAAAAATAAAGTCACCTTTGGTTTGCAGGATGTCCATTGGGCAGAAGTAACCAAAGAAGGAGATGATGGGGCGCTGACCTACGGGACAGTGGAGCGACTTAGGGGTGCCGCAGAGCTGACCTTGGAGCCACAAGGGGATTCTGGTTCATATAAAGCAGACAACATCAATTTTTATACGACAGAATCTAATGATGGCTATGAAGGAACTCTGAAACTGGCTCTTTTGACACAGGAATTTTTGACCCGAGTGTTAGGAGAAACGATTGATGCCCAGAGTAAAGTCATCTCAGAAATCGCAAGCAGTGAGAAGAAAAACTTTGCCTTGATGTTCCGATTTGAAGGGGATAAGAAAGAAACGCTCCATGTGCTCTATTATTGTTATGCAAGCCGGCCAACAGTAGCTTCTAAAACAAAGAGCGGTTCAGACATCAATGAAGTGGAATTGAAATTCAAAGCCAGTCCTCGGCCGCTTGATAAGCTAGTCCGTCGCAGGACCACAGAAGATACCCCAGAAGATGTCAAAAAGACTTGGTTCGCAAAAGTCTATGAACCAACTGTGAAACCAGGAGGTTAATCATGAGGAAAACGATTCAGTTATCAGGTAAGAACATTGAGCTAGCTACTAATGCTTACACACCGATTGCCTATAAAAAAGAATTTGGGAAAGATTACTTTCAGGATCTGTTTCAAATGTTGCAGGCAGAGTCGATTCTAAAAAAAGCTGAACAGCTAGAAGAAGGCAAAACTTTATCTGCATCGGATGTGGGTATGAGCATGTTGGCGGATTTTGATATGACGTTTTTTCACAGGCTCTTTTGGGTTTTTGCCAAATCAGCTAACCCATCTATTGAACCTTTTGAAGAGTTCTTTATGGGCTTAGAAGACTTTCCGCTTCAAACAGTAGGACCGGTTCTGATGGAATTGTTAAATCAAGGAATGACCACCAGAAAAAAGTCGATGCGTCGGAAGAAGCGAGTAGCGAAACCTTCACGGTAGAATCCTATCTTCACTGTTGTAAAGAGACAGGACTATCCATGTCAGATTTAAAAGAGATAACGATTGGCATGGCGCTGGACTATCAGACAGACTATGTGGAAGTGCGTACCAAAGAAGCAGATAGAACTCGCAAGGCTACGCAGGTAGACTTTGATAATTTTTGATGTGGTGGTAAGGAGGTGACGGTATGGCTGGAACGATTAAAGGAATCACAATTGAAATTGGAGGCGATACCCAGCCCTTACAAAAAGCTCTAAAAGGGGTGAACCACGAAGCCTTAGAAGCAAGCCGAGAACTGAAACAAATTGATAAGGCACTAAAATTTGACACAGGCAATGTCACTCTCTTAACTCAGAAACAAGAGGTTTTAGCCAAGCAAGTTCAAACAACCAAAGAGAAGCTAGAGACACTACGTCAAGCCCAATCTCAGGTAGAAGCTCAGTTTCAAAGCGGGAAAATCGGAGCTGATCAGTATCGAGCTTTTCAAAGAGAGGTCGAAATCACTCAGAACACTCTCAAAATCTATGAGAATAAGCTAGAGGGTGTAAACCGAGCTTTGGAGCAAAATGGCTCCAGTGTCACCAGCAACAAAAGTAAACTAGCTGCTTTAGGAGCTGAACAAAATCAACTAGCTTCAGAGAGTGAGAAAGCCGCTTCCTCCTTTAAGTTGCAAGAAAGTCAGCTAGGCCGTAATGCCAGTGAATCTGAAAAACTGGCCCTTGCTCAGAAAAAGGTTGCGGCTCAGTCAGAGATTGTCGAGAAACAGATTGCCAATTTAGAACGGCAGTTAGAGTTGACCAAGGCTGAATACGGTGAGAACTCAGTTGAAGCCAATAAACTAGAAAAGTCACTCAATGAAACCAAGACAGCTTATCATCATCTGCAAGATGAGATGAGCAGCATGAGTGGGGCAAGTGATAATGCTAACCACAGCTTAGCAGAAACTAACAATCTTCTAAGGTCTGAGATTCTAGCCAACTTCAGTGAAAAACTGAGCGAAATCAGTCAGAAGCTGATTGACTTCGGAAAAGCAACACTGGAAGCTTTTCGAGAAGTGGACGAAGGGATGGATATCATCGTCACCAAAACCGGTGCCAGCGGAAAAGCACTGGATGAGATGACAGATATTGCAAAAGGCCTTGCGACTGAAATTCCAACGGACTTTCAAACAGTGGGCAGTGCTGTTGGTGAGCTTAATACCCAGTTTGGGTTGACTGGTGATGCCTTAAAGGACGCTTCTGCGACTTTGATTAAGTACGCAGAAATCAATGGTTCGGACGTGACGGAATCAGCTATTTCTGCAAAACAAGCTATTGAAGCTTATGGACTTGAGACGAGTGATTTAAATCGAGTCTTAGATACTGTCACTTATACGGCCCAGGCGACTGGAGTCAGTGTTCAGGATTTGATGAACAAAGCTATCCAAGGTGCTCCACAAATTAAGGCTTTAGGACTTTCGTTTGATGAGGGTGTGGCTCTTATGGGGCAGTTTGAAAAAAGTGGGGTCGATTCTTCGGCTGCTCTTTCTTCTCTCTCCAAAGCAGCAGTCAACTATGCAGCTAAAGGAAAGACACTGAGTGAAGGCTTAAAAGAAACGGTCGAACAAATCCGAAACAGCACTAGTGAAACGGAAGCCTTAACGCTTGCATCCAGTATCTTTGGTACTAAAGCTGCTCCACGGATGGTGGATGCCATTAAGCGGGGGGCTCTATCTTTTGATGATTTAGCAGGAACCGCAGAAAAAGCAAAGGGAGTGGTTGCTTCCACCTATGAAGCAACACTTGACCCTATTGATCAGTTCACCTTAGCTCAAAATGCAGCTAAAGAGGCCATGGCCGAAGTTGGAGGAGCGATTGCAGAAACCCTAGCTCCGTTTCTCCAACAACTTGTTCCGCTTTTAAAAAGTGTTGCGGAATGGTTCGTGAATCTTCCGGAACCTGTGCGGGAGTTCATTCTGGTTGTGGGTGGACTGGTGACTGTTGCGGGTATTCTCTTACCCATTATTGTAGCCTTACAAGCTGCAGCTTTAGCTCTTGGGACGACGATTGGAGGGATGTTAGCTGCGGCTGCTCCGATTGTAGGGATTGTACTTGCGGTGATAGCGGCTGTTGCTTTATTGGTCATTGGTATTAAGGAACTATGGGAACATAATGAAGCTTTCAGAACGGCTGTTACGGATGCTTGGAATGCTATCTATTCAGCTGTTTCTTTCATCGTTCAGACAGTCGTAGACTTTGTGATGGAAATTTGGGGAACCTTGGTTTCTTGGTGGCAGGAAAATCACCAGTTGATTCAAGATGCTGCAACAACTGTCTGGAATGCCATTTCGACGGTAATCACCACCATTATGGATTTAATTGGGCCTTATCTAACAGCCGTTTGGGAGAATATCAAGCTCGTTGTTACAACAGCTTGGGATATTATCAAGACGATAATAGAAACAGTCCTAAATGTTATTCTTGGCATTATCACATTAGTTATGCAGGTGATCACTGGCGATTGGTCTGGTGCCTGGGAAACCATTAAGCAAATTGTATCTACCGTATGGGAAGGGATTCAGTCCATCATTGGCACCATTCTTAATGCTATCTGGCAATTTATAGTGAATAGCTGGAACGGTATCAGAGATAGTGTTTCAAATATTCTATCAGCCCTTTCTTCTTTATTTTCATCCATTTGGAATGCCATTCAATCCACGGTGACAGGGATTGTTCAGGGGATTGCAAGCGCACTATCCAATATCTGGAATGGGATCTTTCAGACCATATCAAATGTCCTAAACAACATCTTCTCAACTGTTCGAAATATTTGGGATGGAATTAAAAATGCCATTTCTGGAGCGATTGATGGGGCTAAAAATGCCGTATCCTCTGCCATCAATGCCATAAAGAATCTCTTTAATTTCCATATCTCTTGGCCGCATATTCCATTGCCGCACTTTAGTGTCAGTGGGTCGGCCAATCCGCTTGATTGGCTAAAAGGGGATATTCCACGAATTGGTATAGAATGGTATGCCAAGGGAGGGATTTTAACAAAGCCAACCATCTTTGGATTAAATGGTGCGAACCTCTTAGCAGGAGGGGAGGCAGGCAGAGAAGCAGTGCTTCCCTTAAACAGAGAAACATTGGGTCAGATTGGCCGAGGGATTGCCTCTACTTTGGATGCTCTGCCACAGATTACCATTACAATTTCAGATGTTGTAATTAGGGAAGAAACGGACTTAGAGCGCTTGGCAGAACATGTGGCAGGAAGGCTGGCAGATGAACTAGCCAGACAAAAACAACTGAAAGGATTGGGAATATGATTCGACACAATGAGTTGGTGATTGATGGGGTGCATACTTCCTCTTTCCCTTTTAAGGTGATTGTAGAAAACAGTCCACCGATTGTCATGAAAAGCAGCAAGACTCAGCTCCTTGAGCATAGAGGGATCAGTGGTGCCGTCATGGAAACCAACAAGCATCGCAATGTGATGGAGTTGACATTTAAGATTTATGTGGTCAAGCCAAGTGAAGAAGAACTTTTTCAGTTTTTGACTCTCTTTTCTAAAGAACAGTTTTGGCTGGAGAGCGAGCAGTTGAAAACAGTCCAACTCTGGTGCTATAAGGTCCTTGTTTCAAAAGTTATAAAGGACAAGCATGAGGTTTATGAGATGGAAGCGACATTCCAATGCCATCCCACAAAGTTCTTTAAAGATACAGATAGTCAGTCGTTCACTCAAAATGGTGCTCTGCGAACGAAGGGGTCGGCTTTGGCTTTTCCCAAATTGACAATAGTTGGAAACACCTCAACTGAAACCAGTTTTACGATTGGCAGTCAGGTTATTCGTTTGGAGAAAATAGAGTCTGGTGAAACACTGGTGATGGATAACAACCCTGACAAACCAAGTTTTAGAACCTTATCGGGAAAAAGCATCAAGTGGTCTGGTGACTTTTTAACGATTGACCCTTCAAAAGATAAAACAGTGGGAGTCGTATTGGAAACTGGGATTCAGTCCATTCGTTTTGAGATTGTCTGGGGGTGGGCTTAATGCTTTATTTATTGGATAAGGAAGTACAGACCGTTAAATGGAACGGTATCCCCCTTTATGAAGCAGTATCTGCTAGGGTAAAGGAAACATTGAATGGAGATTTCACCTTAACCCTCAGGTATCCTATAACGGACAGCTATCTTTATCGGCTATTGAAAGTAGATAATCTGATTAAAGCTCCTGTCCCTGAATTAGGAGAACAGCTTTTTCGTATTAAGAAACCAGTTGAAATGGATGACCATGTGGAGGTTCTGTGTTATCACATTACGGATGATGTCATGCAGCATTCCATTAAGCCAATCGGAAATTCTCAAGTCGGCTGTATGATGGCCTTATCCAGTATGGTTCAGGCAGCCAAAACTAGTCTTAGTCCTTTCTCTTTTACCAGTGATATCGTAAAGCACAGGGATTTCAATACCAAAGAGACAACAACACTATACAGTGTACTGCTAGATGGAGCGCATTCTATCGTTGGAACCTGGGAAGGTGAGGTCACTCGAGATAATTTCTTATTCTCTATTCAAGAGCACCGAGGAGAGAATCGTGGTGTCATTATTACGACTCATCAGAACCTGAAATCCTACAAACGGAATAGAAGTTCGCAAACTGTAGTGACCCGTATCCATGTTCATTCGACCTTTAAACCAGAAGGAGCTGAAGAAGAGAAGACGTTAACCTTGACTGTTGACAGTCCTTTGCTTGATGCTTATCCCTACATCAATGAAAAAGAGTTCACGAATAACAATCTTAAAACCATTGAGGAGTTGCGAAAATGGGGTGAGAGTAAATTCTATCATGATAAGATTGACCGAGAGCAGGATGCCATTGTGATAGAAGCCTATGAGCTAGATGGTCAAACGGTTCATTTGGGAGACTGGGTCACTCTAAAAAGCCGAAAGCATTATGTGGATTTGTTAAAGCAAGCCGTGGCTTATGAATACGATGCACTTACTAAAGAATATATCTCATTGACCTTTGACGATAAAGTCAGAGAAGGTGGCCATAATACCTCTTCAAAATTGACGGCTGCAGCTCATTCCATCTTAACCCTTGCTCAAGGCAGCCATGATTTGATGATTGAACGAGCTTTAGAAAATGCCAATCGGGCCTTTGATGCAGCTTTTGAGAAGCAAGAGAGCAAGGTACTAGACGGCATTGAAAAGGCCAAAGCAAAGGCAGAAGAAATTGCAGCTCAGACTCGTGATCAGATTCAGAGTTCGTTTACTGCTTTTACGAAATCGACAGAGTCGACTCTTCATACGATTACTCAAAAGACGGAAGAAGCCTTAGGCAAGGCAGGAGCCACTCAGCAAGCTCTAAACAACGTCCAAGAAGTGACAAATCAAACAACAGCCGAACTGAATGCTTTTCAAAAAGAGACTCTTCAGAAAATGGGAACTTTTGTCAGTAAGACAGAAGTCAAGCAGACTCTATCTGGACTTGAAACAACGCTCCAACAGGTTCAGGGGTATGTTTCAAAAGATGGAGAACGGCAGGAACGACTGGAGCAGTATGTACGGACGGAAACAGCCAATCAGGCCAGAACTGTCCGAGAGCAAGTGGCCATGGACTATGTCGCAAAAGTCTTCTATTCAGAAGATGTGAAAGGTTTGAATCGTCGCTTTGAGAATCTGCAGATTGGTGGGCGCAACTACATCCGTCATTATGATTTTGATGGTCTGTTGCCACTCTCGTCTAATGTATCAGAATGGAAGTTTGAACGGGTACCGGATACGAATGCCAAAAGTGGATACTATCTCAAAGCTACTTGTACCAAAGCAGGGAATGGTGGCTTTCATAAGCCCATTTTTGATTTAAGGGGGGCTGAATGGCAAGGGAAGAAAATGGTCTATTCGGCCGACATGAAAGCGAGTCGGTCGGTAGTTGTTCGGTTTGGTTTTGAGACAGGTGGTGTTTCAACCGTGACACTTCAAACTGAATGGCATCGGTTTGTTCATCATTTTACCGTGAAGTTTGAGAGATATTGGTCCTGGGTATGTTATTCGAATGGCTGGCTTGTTGGTGATGTTCTTTATATTCGGGATCCACAATTGGAAGATGGGACAATTGCGACGACACCGAGTCCAGCTCCAGAGGATGACCGGCAGTACACAGAAACCAAGATTGCCTCCTATTCTCAAAGAGTGGAGGGACGCTTTTCAGAAATTTTGCAGGCAGTCAATGGCAAAACCAGCAGCAGTGATTTTCAAAAGGTTCAGGAAACAGTTAATCTGTACTCACGGCTCATTGGCTCAAAGGAAGACAGTGTCAAACATAACTTGGCCCAGATTGTCCTGACAGATTCTTCCTATGTGACCAAGGTGACGGATTTGACCCAGAGAGTTTCTACTGTTCAAACTCAGCTCGCAAACAGTTGGTCGGTTCAGCATTTGACTTCAGGTGGGGCAGTACTAAACAGTTTGAATCTATTAGCGAATGGAGTAAATCATATCCATGGTAGACTCACCCATATCACAGGACAAACTTTAATTGATCATGCTGTTATTAAGTCTGCCATGGTGGATAAGTTAAAGACAGCCAACTTTGAATCGGGATCAGTCACAACAGCAATCTTAAGTGCAGAAGCAGTAACGGCTGAGAAATTGAAAGTAGATGATGCCTTGTTTAACAAGCTATCTGCGACCGAAGCTTATCTGAGGAAGCTTTTCTCAAAGCAGGCCTTCATCAGCCAGGTGCAGTCGGTAACTTTATCTGCGAACAAGATATCAGGTGGTATCCTAACAGCCATTAACCGAGCTATGGAAATCAGTCTCAATGCAGGTCAGATTTTGTATTATACAGACCAAGCTGCCTTGAAACGAGTTCTGACTGGTTACCCAACCCAGTTTATTAAGTTTGCGACAGGGAATGTCGATGGCAAAGGAAGAGCGGGTGTAACTGTTATTGGCTCCAATCGTTATGGCACTGAAAGCTCTAATGATAGTGGCTTTGTCGGTATTCGAGCTTGGAATGGGTACAATATCGATTCACTTGATCTGGTTGGGGATGAATTATCTTTTGCCAGTTCTGCCTATGATAATAAAGACGGTTGGGTCATGACCACAACAGGAAAACTCCAACTGCGTCCAAGCAGGAAACAGGATAGAAGGGACTCAACCATTAATACAGGCGATGTTTGGCTCTATTTAGATACAAGCGGTAATTATGTCTCACTTCACGAGGTATTACAACGGATGTCTAATAGCATTGGAGCGCTCTATGAATATAGGGCTAGCCATAGTGAGGGGCATCCAGCCTGGTGGGATACCAGAAGCTTAGTGGGACATTTATAAGAAAGGAAACAAATGAACCAAGAAGAAATTAATCAGGCTCTTCGTTTAACGATTGAAGAGCTGACCAGAAAGCTTGCTGATGAGGTAACATCAAAGAACCTCTTAGCCATTCAATTGACTCAGAAAGAGGAAGCTTACCAAGTTCTCCTTCAGAAGAAAGAAGAATTGGAAGCTGATCTCAAAGAAGCAACTACACCATTAAAAATAGATGGAGGAAAGAAAGATGGAAGAAAAGGAATTACTACCTGATCTAAGTAGAATTACAGAACCTTTTGATTTGGTGGCAGCACTCACTTATATGCGCGAGAATGGTGAGTTCATTCGCTGCAAAAATGAGGGGGAGGATTTTTATATGTACCGAGAAGTACAAAAGCGTCCCGTGATTAAAGAAGGTCGACGTCAGTTGATGGAAGTCGAAACAGTGGGAGCTTTGACTCAGTGGGGTGCGACAGTCCCTACCATTAATTTGTCTGAGTTATTTCATAAAAACTTTTATATCATGCAATTTGATGAAAAGGGAAATCCCGACTGGAGTGAACCGCATAGAAAGGAAAATGCATCATGAAGCAGTTGGTTTTTGCGAATAAAGTCCTATTTACTACGGTAGGAGGACTTTTAGGAAGTGTCTTTGGCGATTGGGATGGTTTTATTTTTGCCTTGATTGTCTTTATATCTATTGATTATATCAGTGGATTGATGGCAGCAGTTGTTGAAAAGAAGCTATCCAGTGCAGTTGGTTTTCGAGGACTGTTTAAAAAAGTTGTTATTTTGATGCTAGTGGCTATGGGTCAGATTATTGATACTCATATCTTGAAACAGGGAGGAATCATCCGCACAGCGGTTATCTTTTATTACCTGTCTAATGAAGGCCTCAGCATCATTGAAAATGCGGCTCGGATTGGTCTGCCGGTTCCTGATAAACTCAAGCAGACCTTGAAACAATTAAAATCGGAGGAAAAATAAGATGGCATTATTTGGAGTAGATATCAGTGAACACAATGGTTTTATTGACTTTGATCAGTTGAAGAGCAATGTTGACTTTGTCATTATTCGTTCGTCTTGGGGTAGCTTTGCGGAAGACCTGCGTGCACGGCGAAATGCATATGAATGTGAGCGGGTTGGCATTCCGTACGGATTTTACCATTATAGCTATGCTCGTAATTTGGGAGAAGCACAAGCTGAGGTCAATGCCTTTTTGAATTTTGTTCGGCAATTTCATCCTTCTATGCCTCTTTACATTGACATGGAAGATGCGGACGGTTGGAAAGCCAACAATGGAGGTGTGAGCTGGGAAACTTCTACGGCTATTTGTCAACTGTTTTGTGACAATGTAGAAGCCGCTGGTTACTGGGCTGGTGTGTATGCAAGCCTGCACTGGTTCCAGAATATGGGTGACTTATCCCGCTATACGAATTGGGTAGCTCAGTGGCAGGTAGAAGCTTGTGCTATTCCAACAGACATCTGGCAGTTTACAAGTGATGGAATTGTTGGTGGTATCAGTGGCCGAGTAGATTCCAATTATATGTATCGGGATTTACGCTCAGTTTATACTGGCCAAATCCCTGAACCTCGCCCTGCGGTTCCAGCACCGGCAGCACCAGCGTCGACTAGGACTTACACAGTTCAAGAAGGGGATACCTTATCTGCTATTGGAGCTCTTTATGGAACAAGTTATCAGGAATTAGCGGCAATCAATGGGATTGCCAATCCTGACTTGATTTATCCAGGGCAAGTTTTAAAAGTTACTGGAAATCCTCAAGCACCTAGCAGCATCACTTATACAGTTGAAAGTGGCGATACGCTTTCAGCCATTGCAGCTATGTACGGCACGAACTACCAGCACTTAGCTGCCCTTAATGGAATTGAAAATCCGGATTTGATTTATCCCGGTCAAGTGTTACGAATTGAATAATCCATCAAGGTCTGTGTGGTTGTCTATGCAGGCCTTTTACATAGACAGCATTTCAACTAGAAAAAGCTTGAATGAGTGGGCTGAATACTTGATAAATTTGGCCTTTAGAGTGATATATAGTAAGGAAGAAAGGAGAATGGGATGAAGCCAGGAAAGATAAGAGTTTGTGCCTATGCGCGGGTTTCAACCATGACAGAAAAACAGCAGGAATCCCTCACCAATCAGCAAGCCTACTATAATCATTTCTATCAAAACAAAAAAGATGTCGATTTTATCGGAGTGTATTATGATCAGGGGATTTCGGGAAAACTGGCCAAGCGTCCAGGCTTTCAGCAGATGCTGGAGGATTGCAGGGCCGGAAAGATTGATGTCATTCATACTAAGTCCATTTCTCGCTTTGCCAGAAACACTGAGTTATTACTTGCAGTAAGTCGGGAGCTGAAAGCCATCCAAGTGGATATCTTTTTTGAAGAACAAAATCTCCATACCTTGTCAAATGAGGGAGAGGTCATGCTTACAGTTCTTGCCAGCTACGCAGAAGAAGAACTGCGCAATATGAGTGAGAACCAACGGTGGGCTTTTCAGAAGAAGTTCCAGCGAGGAGAACTGGTGATTAACACTAAGCGCTTCTTAGGCTATGACAAGGATGAGAACGGTGAGTTAATCATCAATCCTGAGGAAGCTAAAATTGTCCAACGGATTTATAACCTCTATCTATCTGGCATGGGAGTTCATGCCATCGCAAAGCTTTTCAATCAAGAGAAAGTTCCAACGGTAGACGGTGGGCGATGGTATTCAAGCACCATTACCAATATTCTAAAAAACGAAAAGTATAAGGGAGATGCAATCCTGCAAAAATACTATTTTGCGGAAATCAAGGCCAAGCAACGACTCAACCAAGGTCAGGTGCAGCAGTACCTGATTACGGATAACCATGAAGCTATAGTATCCAGAGAAGATTGGGAAGCCGTTCAAAAGCGTCTGAAACAGAATCGAAAGGCAAACCTAAGCATTAATTGCAACCGACGATATCCTTTGAGTGGCTTATTGAAATGCGAGCATTGTGGCTCTACTTTGAAACGACAAAAATACTACAAGGGAAAAGTTGTCTGGGTCTGCAGCAAGTATATCCGAGAAGGGAAGGCCGCTTGCATTGGTATGCGCGTGCCAGACAGTGCAGTCCAGGATTGGAGTATTTATGAACCCACAGTGGTAAAGGAGGAGAATATCAGTGGCAAAAAACATTACAGTTATTCCTGCCAAGAAAATGATACAAGTCGAGCAGGAGCAACACATTCAGAAAATCCGAATGGCGGCCTATTGCCGAGTGTCCACCGACCAAGACGAACAGCTATCAAGTTATGAGAACCAGGTTCGGTATTATCAAGACTATATTCGCCAGAATCCTCTCTACCAGTTGGTTGATATATACGCGGATGAGGGGATTTCAGGAACCAATACCAAGAAACGAACAGGGTTTAATCGGTTGATAGCAGACTGCCGAAAAGGTAAAGTGGATAGAATTATAGTGAAGTCTATCAGCCGTTTTTCCAGAAACACGCTGGACTGCTTGAAATATGTTCGGGAGTTAAAAGAACTTGGAATCGGGGTCACCTTTGAAAAGGAGAATATTGACAGCCTGGATGCCAAAGGTGAGGTGCTATTGACCATACTTTCTTCCTTGGCCCAAGACGAATCTCGTTCTATCTCAGAGAATGCGACCTGGGGGATTCGAAAGAAGTTTGAAAGGGGAGAAGTAAGGGTTAATACAACCAAATTTGTAGGCTACGACAAGGGCGAGAATGGAAATCTTATCATCAATGAGGAGCAAGCCAAGATTGTCAGACGAATCTTTCGGTATTTTTTACAAGGAGAAACGCCAGAAAGTATAGCAAGAACTCTGAAAGAAGAAGGGGTTCCAGGTTGGAATGGGAAAGTCAATTGGTACCCCACTACGATTCAAAGGATGCTTCAGAACGAGAAGTACATGGGAGATGCCCTCTTGCAGAAAACTTATACGGTGGATTTTCTAACCAAAAAGCGCAGTGAGAACCAGGGACAAGTCAATCAATACTATATCAAAGGCAATCATGAAGCCATCATTGATAAAGAAGAGTGGGAGTTGGTTCAGCTTGAGATAGAACGGAGAAATCAGTTTAGGCAGGATAATCACATCAATTTTTACATTATCCAGTGCGAACAAAACCCATTTACCTGCAAGGTATTCTGTGAAGAATGTGGAGGTCTATTTGGCAGAAAGAACTGGACTACGAGCAGAGGCAAGCGTCCAGTCTGGCAGTGCAATAACCGGTACAAGGTAAAAGGAATCCAGGGGTGCACCAATCGCCATATTGATGAGGAAACCCTGCAGCAGGCATTCTTTAGAGCAGTAGAGGTTCTTAGAGAAAATAAGGAAAATCTACAAGAGAAGTGGACTAACTTTAGCGAAGAACAAAAGCTGGAGAAGTACCATGCGGCTCAACTAAAGGAACTTCTTGATAGTGAGCAGGAAGCATTTGATGGAAGAAAGATGTGCCAGGTACTTGAGAAGATTATGCTTGGTGAAGACGGCAGCATTACCGTAAAGTTTTTAGAAGGAACAGAAGTTAATTTATAGGCCATAGTTAAGAGAGTAAATACTCTAGCTATGGCTTTTTTTATTTTAAATTTTTTAATTTGTAATTGTATTTAAATAGGTAGAAGTGTTATAATAAAGAAAACGCTTTAGTAAGTTGAGGTTTTATGGATTTCTATACTTTGTCAGAGCATATTCTGGGCTATACAAACAGTTTTGGAGAAGTCGAGCTTGGAAAATGTCAAGTTCTGGAAGATGCTATAAAAATAAATGAAGGTGAAATTGTATCATATTTCTCGAATATATCCTATCCATTTAAGGGAGCATCGGAATTTTCCACATTTGTTTCTTTTGTGCAATTACTGAAGGATTGGGGGATGACACCTAGCATATTATCTCAATACACAGATAATTTCTATTTTGGGTATAAAATTCCTCAAATAAGTAAAGAGTTTGATCTGATTCGTTTTGGGGAAAACTATAATGTTTCAATTGAATTGAAAAGTCAAACTACATTAGATAAGCAGGAAAAACAGCTTAAACGGAATCATTTTTATTTAAACTTTCTTGATAAACAGACGAGATATTATAGTTTTTCTCCTGACATCCAGAGTTATGTTGAATACGATGGAAATACCGGTAATGTTGAAAAAATCAATTCTGAAGAATTTAAGCGTGTCTTAATAGAACAGGAAGTCAGTTTATTAAGCCGCGATGAGGTAGATGCTCTATTTGATATAAAAAATTATTTAGTGTCTCCATTTAATGATACTGAGAAATTTCTCAAGCAACAATATTTTTTAAATGGACATCAAGAGGCAATTGTTAACTATATATTAGAACCCCAAAATAATGAGCGGCTGTTTACAATTAAAGGGAATCCGGGTACAGGTAAAACATTATTAATCTATCACATTGCAAAACTTTTGATGTACTTCGGCTTCAGAGTTGTAATTATACATGGTGCAAAACTAAATGATGGTCAGCGTCACTTACAGACAAAGGGATTTCAGATTAAGCCTATAACCCAATTGAAATCAACCTTGAATGATGCTAAGTCTTATGATTACATAATTATTGATGAGTCTCAAAGATTGCGAGAAGAAAGTCAATATAAGCAGGTGTCTGCTTTATTGGACTCTGTAACTGAAAATCCTGATACAAAATATATTATCTCCCTAGACGGTGCACAGACTCTCAGTAAATCTGAGAGTGCTGCAAATGCAAATGCTATATTAAGTAAGTTCTCTGAGTTGGGTTCAAAGCAATTTAGTTTAAAAGATAGATTCAGAACCAACCCAGATATGAATTTATTTATAAGGAACTTGATTAAGTTTTCAGTTGATAAGCCTATTGAAAAGGTAAAGAATACGCGTAGAAATATTCAAATAAAATATTTTGGCAATAGAGCAAGTGCGAATACTTATTTACATAAAATGGAGGATACAACCGATTGGCATGTCCTTAACTATGCTAAGAGTCGCTATACCTTTGAAAGTATAGACTCAATGGTTGATTGCGGAAAAGTTTCACATGAAGTCATTGGACAAGAATTTGATAAAGTTATTATACCGATGGATTTCAATTTTTACTATGGTCCAGGCATTCAGGAAAAGAAAAATAAAAAAGGAGAAGTTATTGGAGTAAATAAGTTCATGTTTTTGAATAGTACGGATTCCTACTATCCAATTAATAAGATGTTTTACCAAAACATTACGAGAACTAGAGAGCAATTACAAATTGTTGTAATAGAAAACTGGGATCTATATTCAAAAATTTGTAATTTATTAGAAACTTTTTAAGAAACAAGTCTAAGTAACGAGATGATACTTAGGTAGAAAGGAATTTATTATGCCTATACTAGAAGAATTTGGTGGAGCAATAAAACAAGGAGCTAAACAGGGGCTGAGTTCATTGTACTTTGATGGGTTTAATGATGCTGCAAGTACTGTTTTTAATTATTTTGAGCAGAAAAAGAAGACGTTAAATTCTAAGATTAGAAAAGGTCAATATTTAAATGAAGAGGAACAGTATCTGTTGGCTCAAATTGATGTATTTCTTGAAGAACTTGATAAAGAATTTAAAAAGACGGTTTCTACTCAGGGACCTAAAATTTGAAAAGAGCCAGCAAATGAACCGCACCCCAAAAGTTAGACAGAAAAAATCTAACTTTTGGGGTGTTTTTAAATGAAACTAACTTATGAGGATAAAGTTCGAATCTATGAACTAAGAAAACAAGGAATCAGCTTCAAGCGACTTTCAGAAAAATATGGAATGAACCTTTCAAATCTTAAGTACTTAGTCCGATTGATTGATCGCTACGGAATAGAAAGTGTCAAAAAAGAGAAAAACCGTTATTACTCGCCAGAATTAAAGGAAGAAATAATTAATAAAGTTCTACTTGAGGGGCGATCGCAACTAAGCGTATCTCTGGATTATGCTCTCCCAAGCACTGGATTACTTCCAAATTGGCTGGCACAATACAAGAAAAACGGGTATACTATTGTTGAGAAAACAAGAGGAAGGCCAGCTAGGATGGGACGTAAACGGAAGAAAACTTGGGAAGAAATGACAGAATTAGAGCGACTTCAAGAGGAGAATGAGCGTCTACGTACCGAGGTGGCCTACTTAAAAAAGTTAAAAGAGTTAGAGGAAAGGGACGAAGCCTTACAGCGAGAAAGGCAGAGACAGTTAGAGAAATGGTTTCAGGAGGATTTCAATTAGATTTACTTCTTGAAACGGCACATTTAGCTCGCTCAACTTACTACTATCACTTAAAACAGCTAGATCAACCAGATAAGAATAAAGAGCTAAAGGATGAAATACAAGCCATTTATAGTGAGCATAAAGGAAATTATGGCTATCGGAGAGTCACTCTTGAACTAAGAAATCGTGGCTTCGTGGTGAATCATAAGAAGGTCCAACGTCTGATGAAAGTCCTTGGTTTAACGGCTCGAATTCGTCGGAAACGGAAGTATTCTTCCTACCAGGGAGAGATTGGCAAGAAAGCAGCGAATCTCATTCAACGCCAGTTTGAAGCATCCAAACCAATGGAAAAGTGCTATACGGATGTGACAGAGTTTGTCATTCCAAATAGCACACAGAAATTGTATTTATCGCCAGTTTTAGATGGTTTTAACAGCGAAATTATTGCTTATCATCTTTCTACTTCACCAAATTTAGAACAAGTGAAGACCATGTTGGAGAAAGCTTTTTCAGATAAGAGATATGAGAATACGATTCTCCATAGCGATCAAGGCTGGCAATACCAACATGATTCTTATCATCGGTTCCTAGAGAGTAAGGGAATTCAGCCATCCATGTCACGCAAGGGTAACAGCCCAGACAACGGCATGATGGAGTCCTTCTTTGGCATTTTGAAATCCGAAATGTTCTACGGTTATGAAAAGACGTTTCAGTCACTTAAGCAACTGGAACAAGCTATTGTAGACTATATTGATTACTATAACAATAAACGAATTAAGGTCAAACTAAAAGGACTTAGTCCTGTGCAATACAGAACTAAATCCTTTACTTAAATTAATTGTCTAACTTTTTGGGGTCAGTACACAAAACGGCTCTTTTTGGTAACCTCAACCTTACTCCTGAAGAAGACAGTAGTATGAGTGGCAAATTTTTAGTTAGAAGGAAGAAAAACCAATTTGAAAGGTGATAGTTACGTTTAATGGTTTAATTCAAATATTCGGATGCGCTATATTTCGTTTCATAGTATAGGAAGCTAACATCAGCACATGTTGAGGCGGTATCACTGTTGTACGAGCTGAGGCATCAGCGAAGTAGGAGTAGATGCTCCGCCCATGGGATAGGACTCGTAAAATGAGGAGGGAAACCGACGAAATGATACGGTAAGTCCGAACCGCTGAGTGCATGGCTCTGCTCTTCCGATCTGAGACAGTCGAAAAGTAGAAGGGGATGGTATTGGTATCAATCAATGAGTAACAAAGTAACAGCGTGATTCGAAACATTTGCTTGTAATTTCCGGAGGAACATCAATATGGATGGAATAACAAAAGATTCTATAAAAACGGCTAAACTAATAAAACAATTATGGCCCCAATTGACCGATAAAGAAGCTTTTGATGAAGTAAAAAAATATACGAATGGCAAAAATACTGCAATCTTTACTGAAGTTGAAGGTAACACAATTGTAGGTCTAGCATTATGTTCCCTCAGATTTGATTATGTTGAAGGTTGTAAATATAGTCCTGTTGGATTCTTAGAAGGGATTATTGTCGATGAGGAATATCGTTTAAAGGATATTGCTAAAAATCTCTGTACAAAATGTGAGGAATGGGCGAAAAATAAAGGATGTAAGGAATTTGCAAGTGACTGTACTTTAACGAATACGGATTCTATAAGATTTCATCTCAATATTGGATTTCAGGAGGCAAGTAGAATTATTCATTTTAAGAAAAAATTATAATTTAGAAACGTGAATAAACTTGTTAAACTTTATGTATCTTTAGAAAGTGTGTTAACTTGAAAGAACAAATTTTTTTGATGGGTGGGAATCCCCCAATAACGAAATATAGCATTGTTGATAAAATTGTATTATCAAGCAAGATTGAAAGAATTGTTATTTTTACGGTTTTTCGAGATAATTGGCAACCCTATATGAAAAAGTACACAGAAGTTTTCCAAAGTCAATTTCCTAATCTAAACACTGATTACTTACTTTTGGACACTGAGCAGATTGATTTTGATAGCTATTTAGATGCTGATCTAATTATCATTGGTGGAGGAAATACGGAAAAATATATAGCTACTTATGTCAATCAGGAGTTCAAAAATTATATCGATCATATGCTTAATAAAGGGGCAAAAGTTATAGGGTTTTCTGCAGGAGCCCTATTATTAGGAGAAAAAGTATATGTCTCACCTAATGATAATTCAGATCATCAGATAAAGATAAAAAATGGATTAGGACTCTTTAGTCAGTTTTTAATTAGTGTCCATTATGATTCCTGGAATGATAAAGCTAATAAGGATAGAGCAGAAGAACTTGTCAGTGTTCCCATAATTCCACTAAATGATCATTCCTGTCTTGTATTGGATAGACTTGGAAACATTATTGAGAAAATTGACTAGTTTTAATCATGCGAATCTGAATCTACGAAACTAAAGTATTGACGAAATGAATAGTGAAAAGCCTTGATTGTAAGGCTTTTTTGTGTTTTTATGATAGAATATAGGTAGTTATAATCGATAGCAACTAAGAAGCAGTAAAAATATTATTCATAAAATAATCAAGATTAGGAAGAAAAAAATGACAGAAATTGATAAAAGGAATTTAAAAAATTATCTTTGTTTTACATTTGGAATTACTTATATAGCTTGGGGGCTTCTTGCCATATTTACACAATCTTATATTTTGGGATTAGAGACATTTATAGGAAGAATATTACATATAGTTGGTGCACTTGGACCAGCTATTGCAAGTGGCTTTTATTTAAAAAGTAAT
>NZ_AJRC02000051.1:0-538 GCF_000298695.2 Streptococcus sp. GMD3S
GTGGACTTGCTTTTCTTCTCCAAGTGTTTCGACGCTGGTTCAGCCCGCCTTTGAAGAAGGACAACAGGCTACAAAGATTTTGATTGACCAGATTGAAGGCCGCAATCAAGAAGAAAGGCAACAAGTCTTGGATTGTAGTGTGAGTTGGAAAGAGTCTACTTTCTAAGATGAAAGGGAAATGACTTGTGACCTCTGTTAAGAAATAAAAGAATCCCACCTAGAACGAACTAGGTGGGATTCTTTGCCTATAAATTAAAAAATTAGCGAATCTTGGTCTATTTTTTAACGTGTTCCGATAAAAAGGCATAGGTCATGGTTCCAAAGATGGCACCAATTCCCAAACCCAAGACTAGTAAAGGGAGCATTTTATCGAACTGGGAGAGATTGTCCCAAAAGGTATCGAGGGGAAGATGCTGAACAAAGAGTTTGTGAAAGGCTGATAAGACAAACAAGCCAATTGGAATGCTGATGAATACACCCCAACTACGAAGGTTGATTTGACTTTTGCTGTATCTTTTGTGATGGATTTCGGACGGGT
>NZ_AJRC02000050.1:0-585 GCF_000298695.2 Streptococcus sp. GMD3S
AAGTCCTCAAAAATCAATTTCAGAACAAACAGCCTATGAGATTGATGAGGAAGTTCGTTCATTATTAAATGAGGCACGAAACAAAGCAGCTGAAATCATTCAGTCAAATCGTGAAACTCATAAGTTGATTGCAGAAGCATTGTTGAAATACGAAACATTAGATAGTACACAGATTAAATCTCTTTACGAAACAGGAAAAATGCCTGAGACAGTAGAAGAGGAATCCCATGCACTATCTTATAATGAAGTGAAATCAAAAATGAGTGAAGAAAAATAAATTTAGAGAGGTTCAACCTCTCTTTTATGTTCTAATGTGATGGCTACCGAGCGGATGCCTTGATAGTTGACCCTCCTCGTACAGGCTTAGATGATAAGCTGTTGGAAACCATTCTGACCTACGTTCCAGACAAAATGGTCTATGTATCCTGCAATGTTTCGACCTTAGCGCGAGATTTGGTTAAACTAGTAAAAGTCTATGACCTCCAGTATATCCAGTCGGTCGATATGTTTCCCCACACTGCACGGACAGAAGCAGTGGTTAAATTAGTGAAGAAAAGAAAAAATTAACTTCACTGAAAAAAGTCC
>NZ_AJRC02000049.1:0-607 GCF_000298695.2 Streptococcus sp. GMD3S
TCGATTTTGAACTCATTTGGAACGTGATAAACCATGAAATCACCGTTATTCAGAGTTACATTGTCTGGGAATGCGTAAGTTGTTTTAAGATAGAACTTACCTTCTCCATATTTGGCATGATCGACTAATCGGTTCGTATTAATCGTCGGCTCTGTAGTCAAAGTGTACTCTGATTCAGTTTTTTCGGCAGCACTAACTACTCCATTAAGTCTTAGTGCAGGCAAAAAGACCGACACAACCAGTAGCAAGGCCATCAAGCAACGAAAGAGTTTACTAGTTCTCTTTTTCACCACATTATCCTCCTTATTGTCTATAATGGTTCAATTATATTATACAGGTCTATAACAGTATGTCAACTATAATGTGCTAATTTTTATATTAACTTATCAGATAGATGGATAAGTCAGCCAATCCCACGTCCGCATAAGCTTTGAAACAATTAAATCCAAGCAGGGTTCTTGCTTGGACTTAATATATAATATTGTTCTAAGAATCTAAGTATTTAATCCCAATTCCGCTAAGATTTGACGTTTATAGGCAATTTTTTGGACTTCCTTGTCTTCGCTCTGGAACCAATCTAGTTTGACTTCAGAAACAATCTGTCCCG
>NZ_AJRC02000048.1:0-852 GCF_000298695.2 Streptococcus sp. GMD3S
AGCTTACTGAAGCGGATTGGCTAGCACTCACTGAAGCGGATTGACTCGAGCTCACTGACGCTGATTGACTCGAGCTCGCTGATGCAGATTCACTTGCACTTACTGAGGCTGATTGACTAGCACTTACCGAAGCGGACTGACTCGCGCTGGCTGAGGCTGATTGGCTTGCGCTCGTTGAAGCAGATTGGCTGGTGCTTACTGAAGCCGATTGACTCGAACTTGCTGAAGCTGACTGACTTGAGCTCACCGATGCGGATTGACTTGAGCTCATTGACGCTGATTGACTAGCACTCGCTGAGGCGGATTGAATTGAGCTCACTGAAGCGGATTGGCTTGAACTTACCGATGCGGACTGACTTGCACTTACTGAAGCGGATTGGCTGGTGCTTACGGACGCAGACTGGCTGGCGCTTACTGATGCTGACTCACTTGTACTCAATGATGCAGATTGGCTTGAGCTCGCTGAGGCGGATTGGCTTGAGCTTACAGACGCCGATTGGCTGGCACTCAATGAAGCAGATTGACTAGCACTCACTGAAGTTGACTGGCTTGAGCTCACCGATGCGGACTGACTCGAACTTGCTGACGCTGATTGGCTGGAGCTTACTGATGCCGATTCGCTTGAACTTACTGAAGCTGACTGGCTAGCGCTCAATGACGCTGACTGACTCACGCTCGCTGAAGCTGACTCACTTGCACTCGCTGAAGCTGACTGACTTGAGCTAACTGATGCAGATTCGCTGGAGCTTGCAGACGCTGATTGACTGGCACTCAATGAAGCCGATTGACTCGAGCTTGCAGATGCTGACTGGCTGGAGCTTACTGAGGCAGACTGGCTCGCGCTCGCTGAAG
>NZ_AJRC02000047.1:0-870 GCF_000298695.2 Streptococcus sp. GMD3S
ATGGCAAGATTATCTTGGCAGACGAGTTTTCACCAGATAACTGCCGTTTGTGGGATGCAGATGGCAACCACATGGACAAGGATGTTTTCCGTAGAGGACTCGGAGAATTGACAGATGTTTATGAGATTGTCTGGGAGAAATTGCAGGCTTTGAAATAAGCTGTTAGAAACGGAAAACCTTCGTCTTTCAGATGTAAGGACTCAGGCTGTAAAGGTCCCCCAGACCTTTACACTCCGTAGGGGATTGGGAGAACGGACAGACGTTTACGAGATTGTTTGGGAAAAGTTGCAGGAATTGAAATAACAACCTCAAGGATGTTTGGGAACATTGCAAGAGCTGAAATAAAGGAATAAGAATTGATGAATAAACGTATTTTTGTTGAAAAAAAGGCTGATTTTCAAGTCAAGTCAGAGAGTTTGGTAAGGGAGCTCCAGCACAACTTGGGACTTTCAACTTTGAAAAGTATTCGCATCGTGCAAGTTTATGATGTCTTTGACTTGGCAGAGAATTTGTTTGCGCCTGCAGAAAAACATATCTTCTCTGAGCAGGTGACAGATCATGTCTTGGACGAAGCGGCCGTGCAAGCGGATCTTGCCAACTATGCTTTCTTTGCCATTGAAAGTTTGCCAGGGCAGTTTGACCAGCGTGCAGCTTCGGCACAGGAAGCCTTGCTTTTGCTGGGAAGTTCGAGTGACGTGACAGTCAACACAGCTCAACTTTACTTGATTAATAAAGATATTGATGCGACTGAGTTGGAAGCGGTCAAAAACTATCTGCTCAATCCAGTTGATTCTCGTTTCAAGGACATCACGACAGGGATTGCCAAGCAGGAATTTTCAGAGTCGGACAAGACCATTCCTAAATTGACTT
>NZ_AJRC02000046.1:0-973 GCF_000298695.2 Streptococcus sp. GMD3S
AGAAGAGATTCCGTTCACTACTGTGACACGTGAAAATCCACTCTTACTCAAAGGGAAGACTCAAGTCGTTACTAAAGGCGCTAACGGTCGTCGCAGTCATTACTACTCTGTGAGCACTAGTGCTGACGGTAAGGAAGTGAAAACTCTTGTAGATAGCCTTGTGACCCAAGAAGCAGTGACCCAAGTTATTGAAGTCGGAACTCTTGTAACCCATGTAGGGGACGAACACGGTCTTGCTCCAACCGCAGAAACAAAACCAAGACTGGATATCCAAGAGGAAGAAATTCCATTCACTACTGTGACACGTGAAAATCCTCAATTGCCAAAAGGACAAACGCAAGTTGTTACTAAAGGAGCTAACGGCCACCGTACTGCCTTCTACTCTGTGAGCACTAGTGCTGATGGAAAAGAAGAAAGAACGCTTGTCAATAGCGTGGTAACACAGGAAGCAGTCACTCAAGTTGTTGAAGTCGGCACTGCCGCTGAGAAAGCTGAGCAAACTGCACCAACTACTGCCAAAGCAGATGAAAAACAACTCCCTGCAACAGGAAGTCAAAACTCTGCAGGTTTGGTCGCAGCAGGACTCATGGCGACTCTAGCAGCCTACGGACTGACTAAGAGAAAAGAAGACTAAGATTCTTCTAAGAGAATACAAAAAAGCGAGATTGAATCTCGCTTTTTGTTATGATTAGTCACCAAGTCCGATACGTTCAAAGATATCCTCTACTCGTTTAGTGTAGTATGCAGGGTTGAAGATTTCGTCGATTTCTTCTTGAGTCAGACGTGAGGTTACTTCTGGATCGGCTTCCAAAAGTGGTTTAAAGTCTACTTGGTTGTCCCAAGAGTAAGCTGTTTTTGGTTGCACCAAGTCATAGGCTTGTTCACGCGTCATGCCTTTTTCAATCAAGGTCAACATCGCACGTTGGCTAAAGATAAGACCGAAAGTTGAGTTCATGTTGCGGATCATGTTTTC
>NZ_AJRC02000045.1:0-1037 GCF_000298695.2 Streptococcus sp. GMD3S
GAAATCGCAGGTGCCCAAATCAAGATCTACAAGGGCGATAAGGCAGAAGGTACAGCTGTAGAAAGCTGGACATCCGAAGCTGGTAAATCTAAAGAATTGAGCTTAGCACCAGGTACATACACTTTCCATGAGGAAGCAGCCCCAACTGGTTACCTCAAAGTGACGGATATCACTTTTAAAGTTAACTATGACGGAACAGTTAAAGTTACCAATGTTGGTACCAAGGATGCTAAAGGTGAGGACAATACAGTTGTAACTGACGGTTCAACTATTAAAGTCACCGATAAAGACGATGACCTTCCACGTAAGATTACCTTCAGTAAGGTTAGCCTTGGTGGTACAGAAATCGCAGGTGCTCAAATCAAGATCTACAAGGGCGACAAGGCAGAAGGTACAGCCGTAGAAAGCTGGACTTCCGAAGCTGGTAAGTCTAAAGATCTCAACTTGGCTCCAGGCACTTACACCTTCCATGAGGAAGCCGCTCCAACCGGTTACCTCAAAGTAACGGACATCACTTTCCAAGTCAAAACTGACGGCACAGTGGCAGTGACCAACGTTGGTGAAAAAGACTCTAAGGGTGAAGAGAACAAGGTCGTAACCAACGGCTCAACTGTTACAGTAACGGATAAAGACGATGATAGTCCAAAAGCCATTACTTTCAGTAAAGTTAACCTTGGTGGTACAGAAATCGCAGGTGCTCAAATCAAGATCTACAAGGGCGACAAAGCAGAAGGTACAGCCGTAGAAAGCTGGACATCTGAAGCTGGTAAGTCTAAAGATCTCAACTTGGCTCCAGGCACTTACACCTTCCATGAGGAAGCAGCCCCAACTGGTTACCTCAAAGTAACGGACATCACTTTCCAAGTCAAACATGACGGCACAGTGGAAGTGACCAATGTTGGTGAAAAAGACTCTAAGGGTGAAGAAAACAAAGTTGCCACAAACGGTTCAACTGTAACTGTAACTGATAAAGATGATGACCTTCCACGTAAGATCACCTTCAGCAAGGTTAGCCTTGGTGGAACAGAAATCGCAGG
>NZ_AJRC02000044.1:0-1148 GCF_000298695.2 Streptococcus sp. GMD3S
CTCAGGAAGCAGTCAATAAAGCGCTAGAAACTGCTCTCGAACAAATCAACAAACTCGAAGCGGCTCAGCCTGAGAAACCTGCTGAACCGGAAAAGCCAGCTCAACCAGAAACTCCAGTTCAACCTGAGAAACCTGCTGAGCCTGAAAAACCAACTCAACCTGAGAATCCAGTTCAACCTGAGAAACCTGGCCAGCCTGAACAACCAGCTGAACCAAAACAACCGGAAATTGAGTACGATAAGGCTATGGACAGCTTGACAAAAGCTATCAAGAAAAAAGTCGCTGAACTTGGATCCAACAATGAAGCTAAGAAGCAATTGTTAGCCATTGCTGACCAAGCCATTGCTGCAATCCAAGAAGCTAAAACTCAGGAAGCAGTCAATCAAGCGCTAAAAACTGCTCTCGAACAAATCAGCAAGCTCGAAGCAGCTCAGCCTGAGAAACCTGCTGAACCTGAAAAACCAGTTCAGCCTGAAAATCCGACTCAACCTGAGAAACCGGCTCAGCCTGAAAATCCAGTTCAGCCTGAGAAACCAGCTCAGCCTGAAAAACCAACTCAACCGGAAACTCCGGCTCAGCCTGAAAAGCCAGCTCAACCGGAACAACCAACTCAACCGGAAACTCCAGCGCAACCGGAAAAACCGGCTCAGCCTGAAAAGCCGACTCAACCGGAAACTCCAGCGCAACCTGAAAAACCGGCTCAACCGGAAACTCCAGCGCAACCTGAAAAACCGGCTCAACCTGAAAAACCTGCTCAGCCTGAAAATCCGACTCAACCGGAAACTCCAGCGCAACCTGAGAAACCAATTACTTCTTCAAGTCCTGAGGAAGGGGTTAAAGACCTTGTCTTTACACTTCCAAGCTTGGAAATCGTCAATAAGGTCGTACCATTCAAGACTATTCGTCGCGAAAACCCACAATTAGACAAAGGAAAAGAGCAAGTTCTATCAGAAGGAAAAGACGGTCTCTTAGTCGAGTATGTTGAAGTGGACGGTGACAATCGCAAGGTTCTCCAAACAGAAGCAACACCAGCTCAAGATCGAGTGATTGAGGTAGGTAGCAAACAAAGCTCAGTTGGAACAGAGGCGCCACCAGTTGTGACTCTTCCTGAGTATGTTCTACCAAGAGAGACTGAAAAACCTGCGCCA
>NZ_AJRC02000043.1:0-1181 GCF_000298695.2 Streptococcus sp. GMD3S
AAGTAAATTCGTTAAAAGAGTTAAAGTATATCATAAGCAATCATATAGAGTTAAGTACTCGAGAGAAGATGAATATCCACTATTCACTCTTTCTCCCTAGGGGTGGTTTATCTGAACTCTACTATATGGACGCTAATCTTGAACGGATGATGTCTGTAAATAATCAACTTTCCTATTCTATTGATACAATCGAAAAGTTTTTAATGGCTGATTGATACTGTGAATAGTAATGTCAAATAATAGGGTCAATAACAGTATATATAAGAACTGTAAAAAGTGGTTTAGATAGCCACTTTTTGCTATAATAGAAGCAGTAAAAACGAAGGAATAGTAAACGATGGCAAGACCAGAACTTTCTCTTTATGAACCATTGTATACACTAAAGGAAGTTGATCAAAATATCTGGATAGCAGATGGTGACTTGATACAAATGGATATGAAGGTCTTCAAACTACCTTTTCAGACACGTATGACAGTGATAAAGTTAAACGATGGAAAACTCTGGATTCATTCTCCTATTGCGCCAAATGAGGAGCTCTTTACTGAACTGGACGCTTTGGGCAAAGTTGCTTACCTAATTTCACCCAATAAGATTCACTACGCCTATATTGCAGATTGGAAAAAAAGATATCCTTATGCACAAGCATGGTCTAGTCCAGGAGTTGAAGAGAGAGCAAAAAGTCAGAATGTCATGGTGGAATTTGATGCTCCTTTAACTGATAAGGCACCTGACTTATGGTCTGATGAGATTGATCAACTTATTTTTAAGGGAAGTTCTGTCATCGAAGAGGTCGTGTTTTTTCATAAATCGACTAAAACACTCATTGTAACGGACCTTATAGAGAATTTTGAACCAGAAAAGATAGCTAGTCCAATCCGAAGAAAAATTTATCGTTTAGCCCGTGTAACAGTCCCTGATGGGCAAACTCCTATCGATTATAGGATGACTTTTTTTAGAAGACAAATAGAGGCAAAGGTTTCCTTTTCCCGTATGTTAAACTGGAAACCGGATAAGATCATTCTTGCACATGGTTTATGCTTTTTTAAAAATGGTACGGATGAATTAAGACGTGCTTTTAGATGGATACGATAAAGGAGAGAAAGATGCAACATTCGTCTTGGCATGCTTTGATTAAGGAGCAATTACCTGAAGGTTATTTTGGGAAAATCAATCAATTTAT
>NZ_AJRC02000042.1:0-1240 GCF_000298695.2 Streptococcus sp. GMD3S
TCCAGCTTGACCTTATAATCCAAAGCCTTTTCCCCACCAGAGGTAGGGTTTATAATTAACATTGCTTTTTTCATTGATAATACTCCTTAATTTTTAAATAGAAATGTTAGTGTAACTACATCAGTCATTACATATAATGCTATTATATAATGAAACCTCAAAAAATAGAAATCAGACGTACCGGAGATTGAGAGAATCAGTTCTAAAAAAGGTTGGATATGTTGAAAATGATAAATACCTTCTAGTTTATTCTTTTACCAATCGATTAAAATCAACCAAATATAAAATCCCAGCAATAAGAGCAAAAATTGCTGAAAAAAATGAAAGGAAGGGGATAAAACCTGTGATAGATGCAACTAAAAGAAACAAAAAGCTTTTCTTACGACCATTTGATTCTTTTCTATAAATGAAAATTGCAAGTATGGAACAAACAAGAAATATAAAACTAATTAAATTTACTGAAAAAGCCCATGCTGGTTTATCAACAAAACGAAGAGCCCCATTGATAAATCTTATCTCCCATCTATAGAAAAATGCAAATGCAATAATGGGAGAGCACGTTAAAGCAAAAATTCCATTAAAAAAAAATAAACTGTTTGATTTCATATTCAATCCTTTCCTGTACTTATTCATCGCTAATTAATAGATTCACTTTTTAAAAATTCTTTAGACTTCTGGACGATATAGAGCTGTTCATCTTCTTGAGCGAGTTTTCTAAACAATTCATTCGCCCTAGTCATATCTCCTTTTAATTTAGAGTTCAAGGCTTGATAGTAAATGATTTCCAATTGTTGATATTTAAACTCGTTTTCTAATTCTTCAAAGTAATCATTGGATTGATGAGCAATTGTTAAATCGTAAAGTGCAATACTCACGCTTTTTGTTTTCTCGGCTAGAGAGGAATCTGATATGGACATTTTGTTTAGCATAAGATCAAGCTCATCTCTGGTTAGGTTAGGATTTGCAAGAACTGTCGAGCGAATGAGGTAACTCTCTAAGGAATCCCTGTATTTTGGCTTCAGTTTTTGATCAGTCGTTGCTTCAGAAGCCTCCTTAATGGCAGCATCGAAATCACCAATCATATAGGAATACCCAACAGATGTTAGTGTCACATCCATTTTTATAATAGCTCTTTTTGCATCTTTCTTCAATTCAATGTATTGCTTCCAAGATGGTAAATCTAAGTCCATATACAGTAACTTAGTACCACTCCTTACATACCCTCTTCTGATTAGTGCAA
>NZ_AJRC02000041.1:0-1267 GCF_000298695.2 Streptococcus sp. GMD3S
ATGTATTTACCAATCTTATTGCCATGGTTGATCAAATGGTATTTAAAATAAATGAAATTTACCTGTTCATTTTAAATTACTTCTCGAAAATAGATAGGTAAGGAAAAAAGAAAGGAGAGAAGAAAATGATTTCAGTAATTTACCCAATCTGGCTATTTAAGTGGCTTAGAGGTTAAAGATTAAATATATAGAAAAAATAAGGAGAAAACAAATGACAAACTTTGACAACATGGAACAGAACTTTGTAGCTCTTACAGAAGAAGAGTTGACGGATGTGAATGGGGGAGCATGGCCGATTGTAGCTTGGGTGATTGCTAATCCTGTGACAGCAGCTAAAATTGCTGGTGGAATTACTGCAGCAGGAATTGCAGGTTATAATTATGTGACGAGTAGATGGTAATAGAAGGAGGAGATGATATGGAAAAATCTATTTTAAAATTTGAAACAATGACTGATACGGACTTGCAGGAAATTCAAGGGGGAGCCTTTCCCCTTCTTATCCCTGTGGCAGTTGGTTTTGTAAAAGGTTTTGTATATACAGGTGGAGCTATTTTAACAACTCGAGCACTCTTTTCAGGTAAATAGGAGTCTGCTATGAAAAAAATCTTATTAGGATTTGCTGAGGGGTATTTTGTCGTATCGATTATTCTTTATATCGCAACGTATTTGATTATGAAAAATCCGATCAATACTCTGTTTTATCCAGAAACCTATCCAATTCTGCTTGGTCTGTTTTATGTAGGATACAAGTACAAAACAAAAGAAAGTACGATTGGAAATTGATGAACCATCAGATCGGAGTTTGAGATGAAAGTTGTTCAATTACTAGGAAAAGCTTGGCCAGAGTTTATTGTATTGTCTAGCTCGATGGCTTATCTAATGATTAGAATTGTGGCTGATGTAAACAAAATAAATCTACCTACGTGGTTTGAATGTTTTGATATACCTACGATTTCATTATTTTTGATGACATTTATCTCACTTTATAGAAGTAAAGAGAATATCATTTCAGAATAGTTTATTTCTAGGCATTCATTTTTTAACGGTTACTTTAAGCAGGCAGAACTTTTGTTCTGCTTTTTACATTTAAATGATAGTTTATGCTTTTTGAAGTGCGTTTTAGGCGTAAAAATGGTTTATTTAGGAATATTTTCCTGTTTTCATCCTTATTTGGTTAAAATAATCTTACAAATTTTTAAAGAGATTATTAGAAAAAGGAGAAGGATATGAAATTTAGGAAAAGGCACTATCGTCCCCAGGTGGATCA
>NZ_AJRC02000040.1:0-1465 GCF_000298695.2 Streptococcus sp. GMD3S
ATATCATCCTTGATTTCTTCCTCTTCATCAAGATAATCCCAAATATCGGGATACAAATCTGCCTTCTTGCATGCTTCCATGCTAAAGTTAGCTAAAGCCCTATCCATGTCAAAATTCTCTAATGCTTGAACAATCTCAGCTATCTTTGAGTGTTCAGTATAGGCTATATACTCCGATACATTTTCTAAAGGAGTTACTCCCAAGACAGCTTCTATCAAGGGGCCGTCATCCATAAATTCTGAACTACTAAAACCTGTCATAACAAAGAGCAAGGCATCCCACATTTTGTCAATATCTATCAACGTATCGTTTCCCTCAGGATAATCCTCTACTAAGTCAAGTAAATCCTCTTCCTGACAAGAATAGCGCTTTATTTGGCTTAATTCATTGTCAGATAGATATTGATAATTAGCAATCATTCCCATAATGTTTCCTCCTATAAGTTCCTTAGAATAGCACTAATGTTACTAGTTCCCTTTCTTGAGAAAGGCAAGAAATCTACTGTTTTTGGACTCTCCTCCTTATTTCCATTCCTCATCTTCTATCACTTCCCAGACTTCTGACTGATAGCCCTCACCATCTATATCATAGCGCTGCATATAGCCAAAAAATCTTTCTTTTTTATTTGCCTTACGAGACTTGAGAATGTTTACAGCCCAGACTCCGATAAGAATGACAACTAAAAGCGCTACTACTGTCTCCATACTCCTTCTCCCTTGCCTACCTTAATATCCTTCAACCCACTTTTCATTGTCCATGATGAAAGGCTTAGCTAGTCCGTCACCTGTGTAATCCGCATATTTGGTGGATAGATACTTGTAACAGTCTTCCTTGCTCGCAAACTTAATAGCTTGATAGGGCTCTACAAAAGTCAGTTTTTCAACAAATAAGAAACCATCATCAGCTGGCACTAAAATACCAACATGCCCGACAAAAAGAAACTCTCCATCCAAATTATCATGCAAGACTACAGACAGCATTCGAGCTTTGTCATTAAATTGAAACTGGGAAAAGAATTTCTCCATCTTCTGCGCGTGAACTTTTACATCCGTTGTCGCTTCTGTCTCCACCCTAGAAAATAGAATATTAAACTCTTCCTTATCTTTCTCATCAAATACTTTTCCCTTATCGATAGCATCATTATCCACAAAAAGTAGCTGATCATTCTTTTCAAGTTTTGGGATCGTGACTGAATTTTTTAATAGCGCATAGCTATTGATACGGCAGTTGGTCCCGACAAAGTCACCCTTCTTTTGTGTCCACAAATTGCTGATTTTCTCTACATCGTATTCCGTTTTTGTAAAGGAGGCAAAATCACCACTTAAGCCAGTGGAGCCGACAGTCGCATTATAGTCTGTAACAAGATTGAAAAATGCTTCAACACTATTTGGGTCCAAGTGAGCTGATAAGAGAGATTTGACCTCTTCGGTACTGACTTGACCGTTTAGATTGGAATATGAAGCCG
>NZ_AJRC02000039.1:0-1512 GCF_000298695.2 Streptococcus sp. GMD3S
AATCAGATGGTAAGATGGCTAAAGCTGAGTGGATTTATGATAAAAACTATGGGTCATACTATTATTTAACAGGAGAAGGCAGCTACGCTCGCAACACATGGGTAGGTAATTACTATCTTAAATCAGATGGTAAGATGGCCAAAAATGAATGGGTAGATGGTGGTCGTTATTATGTAGGAGACGATGGTGTGTGGCAACCAAAACCAGCGCCAAAGCCAGCACCAAAACCAGCTGAGAAACCGAAAACGCCAGCACAGAAACCTGCTGAGAAATCGAAAACACCAGCACCGAAACCAGCACAAAAACCTGCTGAGAAACCAAAAACACCAGCACAAAAACCTGCTGAGAAACCGAAAACACCAGCATCAAAACCGACTGAAAAAGCTAAAGAAACAACTCCTAAACAGGATAAATCACAATCTAAAGTTCAGTCTGGCTGGGTAGGAAATTACTACCTCAAATCAGATGGAAAGAGAGCTAAAAATGAATGGGTAGATGGTAAGCAGAAGAGTTGATCAAGCAAGGCTTGGTGACGGTTAACGGCCAAGTGGTGCGTGAACTAGCAACGACCATCAAGTCTGGAGATAAGGTCGAAGTGGAAGGTCAGCCCATCTACAACGAAGAAAAGGTCTACTATCTGCTTAACAAACCACGTGGAGTGATTTCCAGTGTGACAGACGACAAGGGCCGAAAGACTGTTGTGGATCTCTTGCCAAATGTTAAAGAACGCATTTACCCAGTTGGACGTTTGGACTGGGATACATCAGGTGTCTTGATTTTAACCAATGATGGGGACTTTACAGACGAGATGATTCACCCTCGTAATGAGATTGACAAGGTCTACGTTGCGCGTGTTAAAGGCGTAGCCAATAAGGATAATCTCCGCCCCTTGACTCGT
Source organism: Streptococcus sp. GMD3S (assembly GCF_000298695.2). Lineage (GTDB taxonomy): Bacteria > Bacillota > Bacilli > Lactobacillales > Streptococcaceae > Streptococcus. The sequence goes on from NZ_AJRC02000039.1 coordinate 899, forward strand.
GGACTTGAGATTGATGGCAAGAAAACCAAGCCTGCTGTCTATGAGATTCTCAAAGTGGATCCAGTAAAAAATCGCTCAGTAGTGCAGTTGACCATCCATGAAGGACGTAACCATCAGGTTAAAAAGATGTTTGAAGCTGTCGGCCTCCAAGTGGACAAGTTGTCTCGGACACGTTTTGGACACTTAGATTTGACAGGCCTCCGTCCGGGAGAATCTCGTCGCCTTAACAAAAAAGAAATCAGCCAACTACACACCATGGCGGTAACCAAGAAATAATGAAACGAATCTTAATAGCACCAGTACGCTTTTATCAACGTTTTATCTCACCAGCCTTTCCACCCTCTTGTCGTTTTGAGCCTACTTGTTCCAACTACATGATTCAGGCTATTGAAAAACATGGCTTCAAGGGTGTTCTGATGGGCTTGGCTCGGATTTTACGTTGTCATCCATGGTCGCCAATAGGAAAGGATCCCGTCCCAGACCACTTTTGCCTCAGACGAAATCATAAACAAAAAGAATCAGCCTGATTCTTTTTTGTATACTCTAGAAAGGAAGTTGGAAGATTAAGATTTTCACTATCCTTCTCCTATAAAAAGTGGTAAAATGGAGGACAG
>NZ_AJRC02000038.1:0-1575 GCF_000298695.2 Streptococcus sp. GMD3S
TCCACTGATTCCTGATGATGTGGTTATTTCAGGTGCTGTCTATGATGTGGATACAGGAAGTATGAGAGAAGTATACTAACTTTGTCTCAAAAAATCTCATCCTAGCATAAAATCGATTGTTAAAATGTAGGATTTTTAGTTTTAATATAGCTAATATAAAATAGTATAAAACAAGGGTATAAATGTTTGCTCTTGTTTTATTTTTGATTGAAAAATAAAGGAAAAAGCGCTACAATGGTAGATGGAAAATGTTGTGTAAAAACAAGTGATACATAAATACCGGAGGAAATCATGTCTTTTTCTGATTTAAAGCTATTTGCCCTTTCTTCTAATAGAGAATTGGCAGAGCGTGTGGCGCAAGAAATTGGGATAGAGTTGGGGAAATCGACTGTTCGCCAATTTTCAGATGGAGAGATTCAGGTCAACATTGAAGAATCAATCCGTGGAAAACACGTCTTTATCCTACAATCAACGAGTTCACCTGTAAATGATAATTTACTTGAAATTTTGATTATGGTGGACGCTTTGAAGCGTGCTAGTGCAGAATCTGTCAATGTTGTTATGCCTTACTATGGCTATGCACGTCAGGATAGAAAAGCGCGCGCGCGTGAGCCAATCACAGCAAAACTCGTTGCAAACATGCTAGAAGTTGCTGGGGTAGATCGTTTGTTGACGATTGATTTGCACGCTGCACAGATTCAGGGATTCTTTGATATTCCTGTAGATCACTTGATGGGTGCTCCATTGATTGCGGACTACTTTGAACGTCGTGGCATGGTTGGCTCTGACTACGTGGTTGTCAGCCCAGACCATGGTGGGGTGACTCGTGCTCGTAAATTGGCAGAGTTTTTGAAAACTCCGATTGCGATTATTGACAAGCGCCGTAGTGTAGACAAGATGAATACCAGTGAAGTGATGAACATCATTGGTAAGGTAGAAGGTAAGACTTGTATTTTGATTGACGATATGATCGATACAGCTGGAACCATTTGTCATGCGGCGGATGCTCTTGCTGAAGCAGGTGCTGTTGAGGTTTACGCAAGCTGTACGCACCCAGTACTTTCAGGACCAGCTATGGACAATATCCAAAAATCAGCTATTAAAAAATTGGTTGTTTTGGATACTATCTACCTACCAGAAGAGCGTTTGATTGATAAGATTGAACAAATTTCGATTGCTCATCTTCTAGGCGATGCTATTATCCGTATCCACGAAAAACGTCCTCTTTCTCCTCTATTTTGTATTGAGAAAAAGATTTAATCTTTCACTTGAAGTAGACAGAACTCCTAGCAGGTTTCTTTTCTTGCTAGGAGATTTTTATAGTCAAAATCTGCAAGCCTAATTCTGTAAATCCCTTAATCGCTTCTAATCTCTTCTCAGAGACTTCACTGATTGATTTTTCTGGACGATACATGAGATAGGCATAAGCAATACGATTGCTACGACCGACTCTTCCTCTTAATTGATACAAGGTTGACAAGCCCATGTGGTCTGCATTTTCAATAAATAAGGTATTGGCATTTGGAATATCTACCCCTGTCTCAATAATAGTAGTCGTCACCAAAATATCATACT
>NZ_AJRC02000037.1:0-2729 GCF_000298695.2 Streptococcus sp. GMD3S
CAACAAAACCACAAGTATCAGAAAAAGCAGATACAAAAGAAATTGCTTCAAGTAAAGCTAATCAAGCTCAAAAAGAGCAGTTGCCAAATACAGGAAGTGCAGCAAGCCAAGCAGCAGTAGCAGCAGGTTTAGCTCTTCTCGGTTTGGGGGCAGGATTAGTCGCCACTAAAGGCAAAAAAGAAGATTAGAGGCACTAGCTAGAATATGAATCTAGCGGTGACTAAGAAAGACCAGGTTTTCCTGGTCTTTTTTATGACAGAAAAATCATTTAGTAATGTTGGCATAAACAATGCCATTCTAAAAGACGTATTTAAATAAGTGAAAATGCATTTTTAAAATAAAATGTGCAAAAAAATACTGTTTATCGTATTTGTTTTTAACTGGTATATACTGGCTTGTCAACGAGTAAATTTAAAGGAAAAGGATCATTTCTTAATAGAGAGAAAAAAATAAATTATTCTGTAAAAATTTGTTTGATAGTCCTAGCCTTTTTTTCGATAGTATGATAAAATGTGGTTGTAATGTAGTTAATACGGTTCATTTTTAAAAAGGTGAACGGTGATTAGTTGGGGACAATCAATTAGCTTACAATTACATTGTACATTTACAATTGAATATTATGAGAAAGGAAGATCACATGAACAAAAAAATAAGATCTTGGATTCAGATCGTTATTCTTTGTTTGGGAGTTATTCTCCAATCATTTGCTCCTCTGACGCAAGTACGTGCGGCAGAGTATAATGATGTTATCACTAGTGTAGGTGTTGAGAACAAATCTGGTGAAGCATTAACGCAAGGATTGGATATTTGGCAAGAATTCCGTCTTACTGCAGATTTTGTTTTGCCAGATAATACGGTGCATGAAGGTGATACAACAACACTTCAATTGCCATCAGAGATTGCATTTTCAAACTCTTCAGACATTGAATTACGAGATGCTTCTAACAATCTTGTAGCTACTGGTCGTTTAGATGCAGCTAGCAAAACAATTACTCTCACTTATACAAAATTTGTTGAGAATAATTCTGGCGTTAGGGGGAAATTCTTTGTCTATGTCCGAGTTGACCATGACGTTGTTTCAGAAGAAAAAGACGTTGATGTCAACATTACTGTAGGACATAGAGTTCTATTTGCAGGGAAAATCCGTTATAACGGCCCTCCAGGGAAATACGACTCTAAAATTGAAAAGAGTTCCTTCCAATTCAAGGATGACGAGAAAAATGTAATCCGTTATAACATTACTGTAAACCGCAATATGGCGAACTACAGTGATGTCACTATCAAAGATGCTTTCTCTTCTCCAAATATGACATTCCTACCAGATACTTTTCGAATTTACAAAGTAGATTGGAGTTGGAATAACGGAGACTGGAAATGGACTAATGCTCGGGATATGACCGAAACCTTTAAAAACCAACTAGTGGTAAATGCGAATGGTGATGGTTTCACCCTTCCTTTAGGAGATACTAATGGTTTTGGTTATATGATCGAGTATCGAGCTAAAGCGAATTATGATCTAGTCGATGGTGAGGAAATCACGAACGTAGCCAACATGAGCTACAATGGTAGTGAGAATGAACAATCAACAAGCACACGTACCTACCAGATTGCAGGTGGTGTTGCGGAAGGATATGTTTTCACCATTAAAATTCATAAGGTAGACGAAGCAGGCCAACCATTGCAAGGCGCAGTTTTTGAAGTAATTCGTGATCGTAACCAAGCTGTTGTTGGACGATTGACAACAGGTCCTGATGGTAACGCTAGTGTAGGCAAATTGTTGCGAGACAACTATACAATTCGTGAAGTAACGGCTCCTCTTGGCTATGACAAATTAACTGAAGATATTAAAATTTCTCCAGATGAGTTTGGTTCAGACAAATCAGTAGAACGTCGAATTGAAAATAAGAAGACACCTCCGAAGACTCCAATTGAAAAAGAGATTACTTTCAAAAAGGTGGATCCAAATGGAAAAGAAATTCCAGGAGCGGAACTGAAAATCTATAGTGGAGATACAGTCAATCTTGAAGAGGCACCTGTTGCAGACTGGACTACTGTAGCTGACACTTCTAAAGTGATTAAGCTGGCACCAGGGACCTACACTCTAAGAGAGTTCAATGCTCCAGAGGGATATCAAATTGTAGGAGATATTACTTATACTGTTAATGCTGACGGTTCTATCACTATTAAGAATAAGGGAGCTGATGACACTGTTCTTGCAGCTGGTCCAGTTCTGACTATTACCGATAAAGAGGATACTAGTCCAAAACCAATTACCTTCAGTAAGGTAAACCTTGGAGGAAATGAAATCCCAGGTGCACAGATTAAGATCTACAAGGGCGACAAGGCAGAAGGTACAGCCGTAGAAAGCTGGACTTCAACTGACCAACCTAAGCAACTGAATCTTGAACCAGGCATCTACACCTTCCATGAGGAAGCCGCTCCAACTGGTTACCTCAAAGTAACGGATATCACTTTCCAAGTTAAACCTAACGGTACTGTTGAAGTGACAAAAGTAGGTGAAAAAGATTCTAAAGGCGAAGACAATCGTGTTGTAGCCCAAGATTCAACTCTGACAGTTACTGATAAAGATGACGATGTAGCTCGTAAAATCACGTTCAGTAAAATTAGCCTTGGTGGGGTTGAAATCGCAGGTGCCCAAATCAAGATCTACAAGGGCGATAAGGCAGAAGGTACAGCTGTAGAAAGCTGGACATCCGAAGCTGGTAAAT
>NZ_AJRC02000036.1:0-2827 GCF_000298695.2 Streptococcus sp. GMD3S
GTGAGAGAGCGTGTCAAACAAGCCAAGCTCTTTCTTCTGACCACGGATTTAAAGATTTACCAGATAGCTGAAAAGGTTGGTTTTGAAGATATGAACTACTTTACCCAACGTTTTAAACAGATTGCAGGTGTGACACCTCGTCAGTTTAAGAAGGGAGAAGGCCGATGAAGCGTTCTTCTCTCCTAGTAAGAATGGTTATTTCCATCTTTCTGGTCTTTCTCATTCTCCTAGCTGTGGTCGGGACTTTCTACTATCAATCGAGTTCAGCAGCCATTGAGTATACGATTGAGGGCAATAGCCAAACGACCATTAGCCAGACAAGCCACTTTATTCAGTCTTATATCAAAAAATTAGAAACCACCTCGATCAGTTTGACCCAGCAGAAGGATATCCTAGCCTATGCTGAGAATCCTAACCAAGTCCAAGCCAAGGGAATCAGAGATCTGTTTTTGACCATCTTAAAGGCAGACCAGGACTTGAAAACGGTAGTACTGGTCACCAAATCCGGTCAGGTTATTTCTACAGATGACAGTGTGCAGATGAAAACTTCCTCAGATATGATGGCTGAGGATTGGTACCAAAAGGCTATTCATCAGGGAGCTAAGCCAGTTTTAACCCCAGCTCGTAAATCAGATAGTCAATGGGTTATTTCTGTCACTCAGGAACTTGTTGATGCAAAGGGAGCCAATCTTGGTGTGCTTCGCTTGGATATTTCCTATGAAACTCTGGAAGCCTATCTCAACCAACTCCAGTTGGGCCAGCAGGGCTTTGCCTTTATCATCAATGAGAAGCATGAATTTGTCTACCATCCTGAACGTACTGTCTATAGCTCAGCGAGTGAAATGGAGGCCATGAAACCCTACATTGAGACGGGACAGGGCTACACGCTGGACCATCAATCCTACGTTAGTCAGGAAAAGATTGCAGGGACTGATTGGACGGTTATAGGCGTGTCTTCGTTGGAGAAGTTAGACCAGGTTCGGAGCCAACTCATGTGGACCTTTCTTGTTGCTAGTGCTTTATCTCTTCTTGCCTGTATCTGCTTGGTGTGGTTCAGTCTTAAACGCTGGATTGCTCCTTTGAAGGACCTGAGAAAAACCATGCTGAAAATTGCTTCTGGTACACAAAATCTGCGTGCTAAGGAAGCTGGCGCCTATGAACTGAGAGAAGTGACTCGCCAGTTTAATGCCATGTTGGATCAGATTGATCAGCTGATGGCAGATGTGCGCAGGCAGGAAGAAGCGACCCGGCAGTATGAACTTCAAGCCTTGTCAAGCCAGATTAACCCCCATTTCCTCTATAATACTTTGGACACTATCATCTGGATGGCTGAGTTTCAGGATAGTCAGCGAGTGGTTCAGGTGACCAAGTCTTTGGCAACCTATTTCCGCTTGGCGCTCAATCAAGGAAAGGATTTGATTTCTCTTTCTGATGAAATCAATCATGTCCGCCAGTACCTCTTTATCCAGAAACAACGCTATGGTGATAAGCTGGAGTATGAGATTGCTGAAGAACCTGACTTTGATAATTTAGTCTTGCCTAAACTGGTGTTGCAACCTCTTGTAGAAAACGCTCTTTACCATGGTATCAAGGAGAAGGAAGGCCAGGGCCATATTAAAGTTTCTGTTCAGAAACAGAATACAGGGCTTGTCATCCGCATTGAGGATGATGGCGTTGGCTTCCAAAATCCTGGTGATAGCAGTCAAAGTCAGCTCAAACGTGGGGGAGTTGGCCTTCAAAATGTTGATCAACGCCTCAAACTTCATTTTGGAGAAAACTATCAGATGAAGATCAATTCTGCACCCGAAAAAGGGACGACAGTTGAAATATACATTAATAAAATAGTAATTAGCTAACTCCCAGTTCACTCTGGGAGTTTTACTTTTAAAAATCAGAATGATTAGTTGGTCTTGATAAAATCAGTAAAAAAAGATATGATAGATAGTGACAAAAGAGGTATCAAGTATGAAGGAAAAAGACATTCAAAGAGCAACAAGCCAGATTGTAGAAGATGTATTAGAAAAGGCTAATTTGAAGCAAGGAGCCATCTTTGTTTTGGGTCTTTCTTCTAGTGAGGTGATAGGTGGTCAGATTGGCAAGGAATCCAGTCAAGAAATTGGGGAAGTCATTGTGAAGACCATTCTAGATATCCTAGAGAAAAAAGGAATTCATCTAGCTGTTCAAGGTTGTGAACATGTCAATCGAGCCCTCGTCGTTGAACGTCAGGTGGCAGAGCAGTTTGGTCTTGAAATCGTCAGTGTCCTTCCTACACTTCATGCAGGAGGTTCGGGTCAGTTGGCAGCCTTCAAGTTTATGCAGGATCCAGTTGAGGTTGAATTTATCAAGGCCCATGCTGGATTGGATATCGGAGATACTGCGATTGGCATGCATGTTAAGCATGTTCAAGTACCAATTCGCCCTGTACTGCGTGAAATTGGGCATGCCCATGTAACGGCTCTTGCAAGTCGTCCCAAACTAATCGGAGGTGCGCGTGCACAGTATCCTGAAGACTTCATAAGAAAGTCATAAAATCATTCTATAGTAACAGAAGAAAAGCAAAAGACAGAGGAAAAATGGTATAGATACCATGACTTCCTCTGTTCTTTTTTGTTGAATTTTTGTGTAAAGTACTCCAAATAAGACCAGTATTTACAAGAAGAAGGGGTGCTTTCTGATGGAGAATTGCCAAAAAGTAGAAAAAGTATGGTAGAGAAGATTTTTCGTTATAGAAATCAGTAAACAAAGCTGGATTTAGCTGTTCTAGGTCGGCTTTTTTGTGCTATACTTAAGATATGCATAGAAAAACAGTGATTGATTTTAGGGCTTT
>NZ_AJRC02000035.1:0-2933 GCF_000298695.2 Streptococcus sp. GMD3S
TGCCCATCGTATGGGACAGGAGCAGAAGGTAGAGGTTTATCGCTTAATTACAAAAGGAACCATTGAAGAGAAAATCCAAGAACTTCAAGAACAAAAGAAACATTTGGTTTCCCAAGTTTTAGATGGTACGGAGTCGCGTGCGAGTCTCAGCCTGGCAGAAATTCGTGAAATTTTGGGAATTTCTGAAGCCAGCACTTGAAAAATCAAGACAATACGCTATAATGAAGTGTTGAAAGGAAATACAAAATGAAACAAGATCGATTTCCATTGGTGTCAGATGATGAGATCATGCTGACCAAAATGCCAGTCATGGACTTGTACGATGAGTCAGACTTTATTAGCAATATCAAAGGTGATTACCGCGATAAGAACTATTTGGAATGGTCTCCTATTAATGAAGAAGAAACCGTAGTTTCTCCAGTGGTTAATAAGGAGTCAAAACCAAGTCCAGAACCTAAAAAAGTTGAAAAAACCTATGCTGAATTGGCTCGAGAAGAGGCGCGAGCGGATCTGAAGAGGAAACGTTCAGCTAAATATTTGACTCAGGATGTTAGTCATACTAGACGACACAATGGTTCAACACTTGTTCGTCAAGGAAACCAACCAACAGCACCATTTCAAAAGGAAAATCCAGGTGAGTTTGCCAAATTTAGCAAAAACTTGAGCCAGTCTCACTATATCTTAGCTGAGGAGATTGGCCAAGTGGCGAATCCAACTCCGAAAACCCAAACGGAAAAAGCTAAAAAGAACAACTACGATTTTCTAAAGAAGAGTCAAATCTATAATAAAAAGAATAAGCAAACGGAACAGGAACGTCAGGTTGCCCAAGAGTTGAATCTGACAAGAATTACTGAGTAGGGGAGAAAAGCATGTCAAAAACATATCATTTTATTGGAATCAAGGGATCAGGGATGAGTGCCTTGGCCTTGATGTTGCACCAAATGGGACACAAGGTTCAAGGTTCAGACGTTGAAAAATACTACTTTACTCAACGTGGACTAGAGCAGGCAGGGATTGCCATTCTTCCTTTTGATGAAAAGAACCTACAAGGTGATGTGGAGATTATCGCGGGAAATGCCTTCCGTCCAGATAACAACGTTGAAATCGCCTATGCAGATCAAAATGGTATCAGCTACAAACGTTACCATGAATTCCTAGGTAGCTTTATGCGTGACTTTGTCAGCATGGGGGTTGCAGGAGCGCATGGTAAGACATCAACGACTGGGATGCTGTCTCACGTTTTGTCTCACATCACAGACACCAGCTTCTTGATTGGTGATGGGACAGGTCGTGGTTCAGCCAATGCCAAATATTTTGTCTTTGAATCAGACGAATATGAGCGCCATTTCATGCCTTACCACCCAGAATACTCTATCATCACCAACATTGACTTTGACCATCCAGACTACTTTACAAGTCTAGAGGATGTTTTCAATGCCTTTAACGACTATGCCAAACAAATTAGTAAAGGTTTGTTTGTATACGGTGAGGATGCTGAGTTGCGTAAGATCACAGCCAATGCGCCAATCTATTACTATGGGTTTGAAGCAGAAGGCAATGACTTTGTAGCTAGCGATCTTCTTCGTTCTACGACTGGTTCAACATTCACCGTTCACTTCCGTGGACAAGAGTTGGGTCAATTCCACATTCCAACCTTTGGTCGTCACAATATCATGAATGCGACAGCTGTTATTGGTCTTCTTTACACAGCTGGCTTTGATTTGAACTTGGTCCGTGAACACTTGAAAACTTTTGCAGGTGTTAAGCGTCGTTTCACTGAAAAAATCGTCAATGATACAGTGATCATTGATGACTTTGCCCACCATCCAACAGAAATCATTGCAACCTTGGATGCAGCTCGTCAGAAATACCCAAGCAAGGAAATCGTGGCAGTCTTCCAACCGCATACCTTTACAAGAACCATTGCCTTGTTGGACGAATTTGCCCATGCATTGAATCAAGCAGACGCCGTCTACCTAGCGCAAATCTATGGATCAGCCCGTGAAGTGGACCATGGTGATGTCAAAGTAGAAGACTTAGCCAATAAAATCAACAAGAAACACCAGGTTATCACTGTTGAAAATGTCTCTCCACTCCTAGACCATGACAATGCGGTTTACGTCTTTATGGGTGCAGGAGACATCCAAACCTATGAATATTCATTTGAACGTCTCTTGTCTAACTTGACAAGCAACGTCCAATAAGGAAAACAGATGGAAATTCCAATCACTATAAGGCAAGCTACCTTATCAGATTTAGAAGAAATGTTGGCGATTGAAGAAGCCAATCCTACATCAGAAGAGTCACTTAGCCGCCAATCTTTAGAAGAGAGTATCCGCAAGACTGCGGGTACCTTTCTTGTAGCTGGGGATGAAAATCAGCTCGTGGGCTATATTTTAGGAGAAGCTCAGTCTATTCATCCCAAATGGATAGAAGTAAAATCATTGACCATTCATCCTGACCATTGGGGGCAGGGGTTGGGAACTCTTCTTCTTGCGGCCTTGAAACAGGTGACAGTCGAACTAGATTATCAAGGTATTCTTTTGCAGAGTCCTGATGAACTACTATCATATTTTGAAATGAATGGCTTTGTTGAAGAAGAAGTGTCAGAGAGTCATTATGGCAGTGGTTCTGAATGGTATCTGATTTGGGAAAATCCTTTTTATCAGGAGGAAATATGAAAATCAGACAAGCAAGATTTTCGGATTTAGATCGGATTATAGAGATAGAGCTAGAGAATTTTTCCCTTGAAGAAGCCATTCCTCGTTCGGTCTTTGAGGCGCATTTGCGGGAAATTCAGACCAGTTTTCTGGTAGCTGAAAAAGAGGGGCGTATTCTTGGTTATATCGAAGGTCCAGTCGTCCCACACCGCCATCTAGATGATCAGTCTTTTACAGAAGAAATAAAAGACTATAGCCATCAACCTGGAGGTT
>NZ_AJRC02000034.1:0-4286 GCF_000298695.2 Streptococcus sp. GMD3S
ATCTGCTGCTGAGCCCTGGATAGGAGAGTTGATGGCTGTCCGCTCTGCAAAACCACGAATGTTGAAGTTGCGTGAATTAATATCTGGCAACTCACGACGACGCTTGAAGAGAGTCTCTACATAACCCTTATCACGCGCCTCACGCACCACTTCATCCATGTAGTTTTTAATACCTGGGAAGCGTTCAAAGTAAGTGTCGATGTAGACTTTAGCCTCTTTACGGCTGATGCCCAGATTATTAGACAAACCAAAGTCGGAAATCCCGTAAACCACTCCAAAGTTTACCGCCTTGGCATTACGACGGTCGTTTGGAGTCACATCCTCAGGACGTTCAATTCCAAAGACCCGCATGGCCGTCGAGGTATGGATATCTGCCCCCTCTTGAAAGGCCTTAATCAAGTGCTCATCCTTAGAGATATGCGCCAAAACGCGCAATTCAATCTGTGAATAGTCCGAGCTGAGCAGCACACTATCCTCCCACTCAGGCACAAAAGCCTTACGAATGAGACGGCCTTGTTCCAAACGCACAGGAATATTTTGCAAGTTTGGATCTACACTAGACAGACGCCCAGTCTGAGTCAAATCCTGCACGTAGCGCGTGTGGATCTTGCCATCAGCCAAAATCCAGTCCTGCAAACCAATCACATAAGTGGATTGAATCTTAGCAATCTGACGGTAATCGAGGATTTTTTTAACAATCGGAGCAATAGGAGCTAGTCGCTCTAGCACATCCACGGCTGTCGAGTAACCTGTTTTGGTTTTCTTGGTGTATTCTAGAGGAAGACCCAGTTTTTCAAAGAGAAGCACGCCCAACTGCTTAGGGGAGTTGATATTAAACTCCTCACCAGCTAGCTCATAAATCTCTTGAGTGAGTTGCTCAATGACGACCTCATTTTCAGCCTGCATCTCAAGTAGGGTTTCTTTTTTGACCTTGATTCCAGCAATTTCCATCTTAGCAAGGACGAAAGCCAGAGGTTGCTCCATGTCATAGAGAAGGTCTAACTGTCCATGTTCACTGAGTTTTTCAAGTAAAACCGGCTCCGTCTCAACCAATACCGCAACCTTGCGAGCCAAATGCTCCAAGAATTTCTCTCTCTCAGGGATAGCTTTCTTGACCCCCTTACCGTAGAAAGTCTCATCATCAGCCAGATAAGTCTGGCCATAGAGACTCGCAATGGTTGAGATTTCATTGTTCTCAACTGTTGAGAGTAAGTATTTTGCCAAACGGCTGTCAAAAGCAGGGGCCTGCAGATTCAAACCCAAGCGATTTAAGAGAACCTTAGCTTTTTTAAAGTCATACACTTTCAGAGGTGTTTTTTCTAGAAAATCCTTGAGAATCGGCTCCTGCAAGAGCTCAAGTTTATCTGTAGTGTAAAGTTTATCCCCACAGGACCAGGCAAAACCAACCAAATCATCTGTATGGTAATTTTCACCAAAGAGTTCAAAGTGGAAGATAGAGTCGGCACTCAGCATGTCTTGACTGACGTGGTCAACGATGGCGAAATCCAAACTTTCAGGCACATCTGTCGATGAAATATTTAAAGCTTGTTTGAGCTGTTTGAAGCCCATCTCATCGTAGAATTTCCCAAGATTTTCCACATCTGGGCCATTATAGACCAAATCGTCTAGTCCAATCTCAATTGGTGCCTGAGTCTCAATGGTCGCTAGTGTTTTCGATAAAAAGGCCTGTTCCTTGTCATTGATGAGATTTTCCTTCATCTTAGAAGCCTTCATCCCATCAATATTTTCATAAATACCCTCAAGCGAACCATGCTCCAGCAAGAGCTTGATACCCGTCTTTTCACCGATTTTCGTGACGCCAGGGATATTATCAGACTTATCCCCCATAAGAGCCTTAAGATCAATGAACTGAGCTGGTGTGAGGCCCATCTTTTCCATGAGATAGTCTGGCGTAAAAGCCTCAAACTCAGCCACACCTTTCTTGGAAATCTCAACCACCGTATGCTCATCCGTCAACTGGATCAAATCCTTGTCTCCACTGACGATAGTCACATCAAAAGAATCCTGCTCAGCCAAGCGACCTAGGGTCCCGATGATATCATCGGCTTCATACTGGGCCAACTCATAATGGCGAATCCCAAGGTGGTCTAACAACTCACGAATGAAGGGAAATTGCTCACGAAACTCATCTGGAGTTTTAGCACGGCCACCCTTGTAGTCTGCATACATCTCTGTTCGGAAAGTCGTCTTGCCTGCATCAAAGGCTACCAAAACATGACTGGGCTCAACCCGCTCCAAGACATGATTCAACATGAGTTGAAAGCCATAGATTGCATTGGTATGAAGGCCATTAGCATTTTTAAAACGATCCAACTGCTGATAGAGCGCAAAAAAAGCTCGAAAAGCAACAGAAGATCCATCAATTAATAATAATTTTTTCTTGTTCATACACCCATTATAAAGGAAAGCAAGGAAAAATACCATCGGAAAGAGCTGAAAAACGTGGACTTGTCCCTATTTCACCATAAAAAAGAAAAGGACTATTCAAATCCTTTTCTTTTATTGATTTCATGCGATTTATTTGTTCAATTTTCTCTTTGCAAATGGTAGCAAACCAAGAAGGAGACCAATAAATCCTAGCGATGCAACTGCTGAAGCATCTTGGCTTCCTGTATTTGGAAGGAGTTGCTCATCTGTTGCTGCAGGCGCTTTGTAGGTACGATCTTGTTCAGTTCCAAAAGTAGGGCTTGTAGCCAAAGGAGCTACACTGCCAGTGTATTCTGGAACTTCGTTTACTGCTGGTTCAATCTTTTCAGCGTAGGCTGGAATATTGGCTACTGCTGGAGCACCACTTTCTGCATAAACTGGGACATTCGCTACTGCTGGAGCACCGCTTTCTGCATAAACTGGAACAGTCGCTACTGCCGGAGCACCACTTTCTGCATAAACTGGAACATTTGCTAGGGCTGGGGCACCGCTTTCTGCATAGGCTGGAACATTCGCTACGGCTGGTGCGCCACTTTCTGCATAAGGCAGAGCATTGTTTACTATTGGGGCACCGCTTTCTCCGTAAGCTGGAACGTTCGCTACGACTGGTGCGCCACTTTCTGCATAGGCTGGGAGTTCATTTACAGCAGCTTCTACCGCATTTGCACCTTTGTTGTATTCTGGCAACTCTGCAGTTGCAGCTTCCACTGCGTTCACCCCACCTTTAAAGTCTTCAATTTCAAGAACAGCCGACATGACACTACTTAGAGACTTAATAGCATCCTCATAGTCTACTAAAGCTTGTTGCAAGTCTTTTACTTGACTATTCTTGTCACCAGAAACTTGTAAACTTGATAATTGCGCTTTAATCTTAGCAACTTGCTCTTCTAATTTACTTAGCTCAAGTTTTTTCGCATTACTATTTTCTTCTGCCGCTTCCTTATCTGCCGCAGCGAGTTTTGCTTGGTCCTGGTCAGAAAGTTGAGATTGAGTTTTTGCTTCGGCCGGTGTCACCTGATCACTATCTTCTGCCAAAAAATCTGCCAACAAGTCTGAGGCATCAATGTCGCCTTCTTCAATGGCTTTCAAGATAGCATCCTTGCCAATCACTTCTTTAGCTGCCTTAATCGCAGCTTCCTTATCAGTGATAGTGGCATCCTTGTTGATATCATCGATGGTTGATTTTTCAATTTTTTCTAAGGTAGCGATTAAATCTGAGCGAACTTTGGCTGCCTCTTCCGCCGCTTCCTTGTCCGCTGCAGCCAGTTTAGCTTGGTCCTGACTTGAGAAATCTTCTTGGCTCATCTCTTCGACCGGTGTCACCTGATCACTGTCTTCTGCTAAGAAATCGTCTAACAAGTCGGACGCTTCGATGTCACCTTCTTCAATGGCTTTCAGGATAGCATCTTTGCCAATCACTTCTTTAGCTGCCTTAATCGCCGCTTCCTTATCAGTGATAGTGGCGTCTTTGTTGATGTCTTCGATGGTTGATTTTTCGATTCCTTCAAGAGTTGAAAGCAATTCTGAGCGAACTTTGGCTGCCTCTTCTGCTGCTTCCTTGTCGGCTGCAGCCAGTTTAGCTTGGTCTTGACTTGAGAAATCTTCTTGGCTCTTCACTTCGGCCGGTGTCACCTGATCGCTGTCTTCTGCCAAGAAATCATCTAACAAATCTGACGCATCAATGTCACCTTCTTCGATAGCTTTCAAGATGCCGTCCTTGCCAATCACTTCTTTAGCTGCCTTAATCGCCGCTTCCTTATCAGTGATAGAAGCATCCTTGTTGATGTCGTCGATGGTTGATTGTTCGATACCCTCAAGGGTTGTCACCAATTCGCTGT
>NZ_AJRC02000033.1:0-5313 GCF_000298695.2 Streptococcus sp. GMD3S
CTTCAAAACCAACCTTTTCAGCTATCTGGTAAATCTTTAAATCCGTGGTCAGAAGAAAGAGCTTGGCTTGTTTGACACGCTCTCTCACCAGGTAATCCTGAAAAGGTAGACCCAACTCTTTCTTAATCAAGGAGCTCAGATAAGTCGGACTAAAGCCCAATTCACTGGCCAAAGACTTCAAACTAAACTGACTGTCAGCCAGATGGGACTGGATTTTCTGGGCCAGATTTCCCTCAAACTTATCAGTTAATAAATCTTGTAGCTGCTCTTCTTTTTCTTCCTTGTCTAGTTTTTGCTTGATTTTCCCTAACATTTCCTCAATATCCTGACGCGAAAAGGGTTTGAGCAGGTAATCATCTACACCGAGTTTGACAGCAGACAAGGCATAATCAAAATCATCGTAACCCGTCAAAAATACCAGATGCACCTGAGGATAGGTTTCTCGTACCAGACTGGCCAACTGGATGCCATTTAGCTGAGGCATATTGATATCGGTTAAAATGATATCTGGCACCTGCTTTTGAATCAAGTCCCAAGCCTGCCTTCCATTTTCAGCCTGACCGATGATTTCCATATCGTAGGCTGCTACATTGACCAGCTTGGTCAAGCCTTGTCTTACCAGATACTCATCTTCTACGATTAAGATTGTGTAGGTCATGCCCTGCTCCTTTATCACTTACTAGTATCAGTATAGCAAAATTCTCCTCTAACTGCTTAGGAAAGACTTCTTAATCGACATAATCTAGTAAATAGGCATAGCCTTTTTCTGCCATTTGGTCTTTGGGAATAAAGCGGATAGAGAGACTATTGATACAGTAGCGTAAGCCACCCTTGTCCTGAGGCCCATCTGTAAAGACATGGCCAAGGTGAGAATCTCCAACTCGGCTTCTCACTTCCATGCGCGTCATATTGTAGGACTTATCTTCCTTGTAGGTAGCAACATCTGGACTGATGGGTTGGGTGAAACTAGGCCAACCACAACCAGACTCAAACTTGTCCTTTGATGAAAAGAGGGGTTCGCCAGTTGCGACATCCACATATATACCAGATTCAAATTTATCCCAGTATCGGTTTGAAAAAGCTCGTTCTGTTTGATTTTTCTGGGTAACTGCATACTCCTCAGGTGACAAGGTCTTTTTCAATTCCTCATCGCTTGGTTTAGGATATTTGCTGGCATCGATGACGGGATAGGCAGCCTGATTGACATTGATATGACAGTAGCCATTTGGATTTTTCTTGAGGTAGTCTTGGTGATAATCCTCCGCCACCACAAAATTCTTCAAGTTTTCCTTTTCAACTGCCAGAGGTTGGTCATATTTTTTAGCAACTTCATCAAAGACTTGGTTGATTACCTCCAAATCCTTGTCATCTGTGTAATATACGCCGGTACGATACTGGGTTCCCACATCATTTCCTTGTTTATTTTTGCTGGTTGGATTGATAATGCGGAAGTAATGAAGCAGGATTTCTTTGAGGGAAATTTGATTGGCATCATAGGTAACATGGACAGTCTCTGCATGTCCTGTTTGGTTAATCAATTCGTACTTGGTTGTTTCCCCTCTACCATTTGCATAGCCTGAAACGGCATCTGTCACTCCGGGAACGCGTGAGAAGTATTCCTCCACTCCCCAGAAACATCCCCCAGCTAGATAAATTTCGTGCAAGTCTGCGTCTTTACTCACTTCTGTTTTTTTCACTGTTTTTCCTCCTTGGCTAACGGATGCTTTCTCAATTTGCGAGCTATCTGTCTGCCCTGTATTTCGCATCAATAGAAAATAGAAACCGGTTAGGACTAGGAGAATGACCCCTGCCAAGACAAACAATTTTACTTTATCATTCATAGTCTTTCTCTACCCCATTTCTTTCAATGTCTTTAAAATCATATCCTTATCCATAAAACCTGGTTGCGTTTTGACCAGCTTGCCTTCCTTGTCTATAAAGGCTTGAGTCGGGTAAGAACGAACACCATAACTTTCCAAAAGTTTGCCTGACGGATCAATTAAAACCGGTAAATTTTTATAATCCAATCCCTTGTACCAGTTCTTAAAGTCTGTTTCCGCTTGTTCTCCTTTGTGACCAGGAGACACCACTGTCAAGACCACATAGTCATCACCTGCATCCTTAGCGATTTCATCCGTATCTGGAAGACTGGCTAAACAGATAGAACACCAAGAAGCCCAGAATTTAAGATAGACTTTCTTGCCTTTGTAATCAGACAAGCGATAGGTCTTGCCATCTACTCCTGTTAGTTCAAAATCAGCGACTGCCTGACCTTTAGTCGCAGTTTGCGAGCTGACTTGTTCTGTTTTGGATTGCTCCTTCATAGTTGATTCGTCTGACATGTTTTTAGCCGAACAAGCTGCCAAGCAACAGATGGAGCCTACTCCAAGGAGACATGTTTGCCATTTTTTCATTTCTTTTTCCTCTCTATTCAAATAATGTAGTCAAAATGGAAGCATTTCCCAAAAGCACCAAGATTCCCATCACGATAATGAGGAAACCACCCACTTTTTTGAGGGTCCCGAGGTAGGGATGAAGTTTTCGGAAATGTTTCAAAACATAGCTGGAGGCGAGAGCTAGAACTAAAAATGGTAGCGCCAAACCCAGCGTGTAAACCAACATGAGACCAGCACCCTGCCAAGCTCCTGAACCACCTGAAGCCGCCAAGGCCAAAACAGAGCCCAGAACTGGCCCCACACATGGCGTCCAAGCAAAACTAAAGGTTAACCCCAGTAAAAATGCCTGACTATAGCCGTTACCCTTTTACCCCTGTCTCTTTAATTGTAGCCTTCTTTCCTTGTAAAGTCCTTGGAAATGTAAGACTTCCATCTGGTGCAAGCCCAAGAGAATGATAACCGCACCCGTCACATACTGAAACCAAGAAGCATACAGTAAATTGCCTAAAAAACCAGCTCCATAACCCAGTAAGATAAAGATAAAAGAAATCCCTGCTATAAAGGCCAGAGTTCGCAATAGACTAACGACTGAGATTGAAAATTTTCCGCTGGAAACCTGAGAACCATCTTTGTCATCAAGTAAGACCCCCGCATAGACAGGCAACAAGGGTAAAATACAAGGAGAAAAGAAGGAAAGAATTCCAGCAAGAAAAACACTGATAAAAAAGATTACATTGTCCATTGCCTTCCTCCATTCTTTGATTTGATAGGACTATTATAGCTCCAAAACTCCAGAAAAAACAGGGGCAATGATAGGGAAAAATAGGAATTTAATCAGTTTATTCAGAAATCTGGCACAAAAAAAGCCAGACAAGGTCTGACTTTGATAGAAACAGAAAAGAAATCACCTGTCTTCCCTACTTATCTGGTAATAAATAAGATCCGCAACGTAGTCTTTTCTCTCCACACCATTGGCAATAGTTTTTAGATAGGACATTCCAGCTTTCTCCATCACACGGCCTGAAGCTGGGTTAAGACTGGCGTAACGAGCTCTGACCTTTTGAAAGCCTGCTTGAGTAAAACAAAAGTCTAACACAGCTTTCAAGGCCTCCGTCATCATACCACGACCCCAATAGTTTTTTCCTAAAATATAGCCAATTTCACAACTTGAATCTTTCTCATTCATCTCTACGATGCTGATATCTCCTATCACTTGCTCAGGGTTTTCTTTGAGACAAATAGCCCATTTGTAATAGTTGGGATTGGTATAGGATGCAACCCAATTTCGAATCGAATTCCGAGTCACCTCAACATCAGGATGAGGATCCCAGGTGACATAGGTCAGATTCTCAGCAGACGAAGCCCAATTTTGAAACATGGCTTCCGCATCACTCTCCACAAATCTTCTCAAGATCAAACGTTCTGTCTGTAATATTTGCGTACCGATTGCTTTCATAATGTTACCTCGCTTTCTAAGCTTAAGGCTCAAGCTAAAAAAGTCCCCGGACCATCTTCGCTTTCTTATTTCTAGGCTCAGGGTAAAAAGGTCCCCCGGACCTTTTTACTCCCAAAAGTCATCAAATACGGTAATTGGTAGGTGGCGTTTGTGTTGGCCTTTATACCACCAGTTTTCGATAGTCGCTTGGGCTTCTGGACTGATTGTTTTGCCTTCAAGGTAGTCATCAATTTCATTGTATGTGACTCCAAGTGCAACTTCGTCAGCAAGTCCAGGTTTGTCTTCTTCTAGGTCTGCTGTTGGGATTTTTTCATAAAGTGCTGGGTCTGCACCAAGCTCCTTCAAGAGTTGTTTCCCTTGACGTTTATTGAGGCGGTAAAGAGGGAGAATATCTGCACCACCGTCACCAAACTTGGTAAAAAAGCCTGTGATATTTTCCGCAGCATGGTCTGTTCCAATGACCGCTCCGCTATGGGCACCCGCAAGGGCATATTGAGCAATCATACGACTACGCGCCTTGATATTTCCCTTGTTGAAGTCTGAAACAGGACTTCCTGTCGCTTCGACTGCAGCTGTCATAGCATCAGCTGATTCCTTGATATTTACAACTAGACTGACATCTGGTTGGATGAAATCAAGGGCTTTTTGAGCATCTGCTTCATCAGCTTGCACGCCATAGGGCAGGCGGACAGCGATAAATTGGTAGCTGTTATCTCCTGTCTCTGCTCGCATTTCTTCCATAGCTAATTGCGCCAAGCGCCCTGCTAAAGTTGAGTCTTGTCCTCCAGAAATCCCTAGTACAAAGGTTTTAAGGAAGGGGTGTTTTTTCAAGTATCTCTTTAAGAAATCAATTGAACGACGGATTTCTTCCTGGGCATCAATCACTGGTTTGACGCCCAGTTGCTGGATAATGGTCTCTTGCAAACTCATTCTTCTTCTCCTTCACCAAGGGCTTCTTTGCGCATCTTATCAATCAAGTCCATCTTATCTTGCCAAATATCACGCGCCAAGTCCACTGGATAGTGCTGCGGATTGAGCACGCGCTTGTACTCATCCCAAAGTTTGTCAAATTCCTTGCGAGCATAGGCCTTAATCTCAGTCAAACTAGGCAAATTGTAAACTAATTTCCCTGCTTTGAAGATGTCCACCAAGAGAGGAACAGCATCAAAGTTTCGAACGGTCTTCTTAATGTAAGTATAGGTCGGATGGAACATTTTGATTTCTGTCATGCTGGCAACATCTACACCGTCATAGGTGATGTAGTCACCTTCTGACTTACCTTTTTCACGACTAGTAATGCGCCATACCTGCTTCTTACCTGGTGTCGACACTTTTTCAGCATTGCTTGAAAGCTTGATGGTGTTGCGCATATGACCAGTTTCATCTTCGATAGCTACAATCTTATAAACCGCTCCAAGGGCTGGCTGGTCATAGGCCGTAATCAGCTTGGTACCCACCCCC